>JAYTHN010000504.1:0-1003 GCA_043732505.1 Methylotenera sp. | reverse complement strand
GACATTTAACAGAAGAAATATTGCACTCAGCTTGCAGGCAATATTGAAATGACTATGGATTTTTTTTAAAATTTTTAGAGGATTCGCTAAACAGCGATGCCTGGCAGACTAGGTAATAAACGATCAAACTCTATTTTAACCACTTGATAGCATTCGCAAACACGTTTTTCTAATCCTGGACGATCTAATACTTCGATACGACCGCGGCTGTAATGAATCAAGCCTGATTTTTGTAGTTTGCCAGCGGCTTCTGTCACACCTTCACGGCGCACACCAAGCATGTTAGAAATCAATTCTTGAGTCATTACCAATTCATTACTTTCTAAACGATCTAAACTCAGTAATAACCAGCGGCATAATTGCTGCTCAACGGAATGGTGGCGATTGCACACTGCCGTTTGTGACATTTGTGTGATTAGTGCTTGCGTGTAGCGTAGTAATAGGCGTAAAACTGGTCCTGCGCGGTTAAACTCATCTTTTATCAACTGAGCTTTTAAGCGGTAACCATAGCCGTCACTTTGCACCACGGCGCGACTTGGGGTAGTGTCTCCACCCATAAAAATAGACACGCCCAATATGCCCTCATTTCCAACCACTGCAATTTCAGCGGATGCACCATTTTCCATCACATATAACAGCGATACGATAGATGTGATAGGGAAGTATACATATTTCAACAATCCACCAGGCTCGTAAAGCACTTGGCCAAGTGGCATGTGAACTAATTCAAGCCCGACACTAATACGATTGTATTCGGCTTTTAAAAGTGCATCCAGAAGATGATTCTGTCTAGGGTTTTGCAAATTTGGCATGGAGGCACTTTTTAATAATAAGTTAAATAACGCTACAACAATATGAGGTTTATTTAAAAATCATAAATTATTATAAAACAGATATTTTTGTATGTGCGATAGCCAACTTAACTAAATTTTGACTAACTGCTTTTAATAGCAACTTATATTAATAATGACTTGAATTGAAGATGAATTTTTTTTGATGGCTT
>JAYTHN010000503.1:0-1008 GCA_043732505.1 Methylotenera sp. | reverse complement strand
ACCAAATAATGCCTCTATGGTATTTGCATGGTTTGGATAGGTAGCCACACCCATTCTGGCAGCTAGATCCACAGAATGTTAGTTTACGATTGCTGGAATTTCAAGTGACTTTAAAATACGTTATGCAGTGGACAATGCAATATCCGCCGTGACTTTGAGTAACAATATTGCAAATTTATCACCAGAATACCTAGCCACAACATCGATATTTTTGTAACAAGCGGCTTTAATGCGTTCAGCCACTATTTTTAGCACTTCATCCGCATCAATTTTGCCAAGTACAGTATTGATCTCTTTAAATCGATCAACATCTAAAAGAATAAACGTAATACCACGCATTTCACTAGACATATGTTTAGTATGTTTTTCAACTATTTCAGTAAGTGCAGCGCGATTAGTCAAACCTGTGAGCTCATCTTGATAAGCCAGTTTAGTAATTTTCTTTTCACAACTTGCAATCGCATCACGCATATTATTGAGTTCAGTACCTAAACGTGCTAGCTCATCCTTACCTTTAACCTTAGCCGGTGTTGAATAATCACCGTGACCATATTTTTCTACTATTTTTGCAAAGGCATCTAAAGGCTTAGTGATTCTTTGGGCGATATAAATACCTACTGCGATGAAAATCAATGAGCCCAATATGGCGATAAACAATAAATTGAACTGCAAAGTTTTATAAGGGGCGAGGGCTTCATTCATTGAGCGCTGTAAAGCAATCACGATGTTTTCGTTACCAATTCCTTGTTCTGACAATTTGACGTAGCGCGTACTGTAAAGCGTTTTACTTAGTTTAATTTCGGTGCTTGTTAAATCATTGCTTAATGCATCTTGGCTTATCTGTGACAAATGTGCTGCATCGCTTTTATCTAATGTTGTAGCTACTGGAATTAACTTGCCATCTGCTGTTTTAATCAGAAATGTGACATCCAGCGCTGATAAAGCATGCACACTATTTGCCAGTTCGTCATCTACAGTAAAACCTATGGTCACCCAACCAACTAACAA
>JAYTHN010000502.1:0-1004 GCA_043732505.1 Methylotenera sp. | reverse complement strand
CAGTTGGCAGCAAAGCCCAAGCGTTCACCCTTGTTGATAAAGCAATGCAAGATGTCACTTTAGAAAGCTATGCTGGCAAACGTAAAGTATTGAATATATTCCCAAGCATTGATACACAAACCTGCGCAATGTCTGTACGTGCATTTAATAAACACGCTAGCAGCATCGAGAACACTGTAGTTTTGAACATTTCAGCTGACTTACCATTTGCACAAACGCGTTTTTGTGCTGCTGAAGGTTTAGAAAACGTAGCAAATCTATCTACTTTACGTGGTCATGATTTCTTGAAAAACTATGGCGTATTAATGTCATCAACAAAACTAGCAGGTTTAGCAGCACGCGCTGTAATCGTGTTGGATGAAACGAATACCGTTAAATATGTTGAGTTAGTAAGTGAAATTGCAAACGAACCGAATTATGATGCCGCTTTAGCAGCACTAAAATAATGCGTTTACACTTAAGTTAATGCAAAAAGCCCAGTTTTACTGGGCTTTTTTTATGCTTAGAATAAAGATTACTTCAATCGGTGGCTGTTATAAACCAATTGTTAGTTAAACTTATTGATGATCCGTATATTTATTATTTTTCCCACGGGCTTTATCTACGGGGTACTTTAATCCATTAAGCGCTATTTTTCTATTTGCAGCGTCTATTAAATCAATATCCAGTACTTGCGATATTCTTAATAAATAGACAAATGTATCCGCAAGTTCCTGCCCTACTTGCTCGCGCCTCTCATCAGTGAGTACATGACTGTCAGCTTCAGTATTCCATTGAAAATGTTCAACAAGCTCAGCAGCTTCAACAATCATGGCCATCGCTAAATTCTTAGGTGAGTGAAATTGCGCCCAGTCGCGCTCATCAACAAAGTGTTGTAACTTTTTTTTAAACTTTCTAGAGTATCGGTCATCGTCATTCAATAAAAGTTAAATTACTTTCGATTGCTACCAGCCACCATTTTAATTTCAAACAAACGACATTCTAATGGCCCATTATATAAGGGC
>JAYTHN010000501.1:0-2196 GCA_043732505.1 Methylotenera sp. | reverse complement strand
AGAAATCAAATTCTACACCATCGTTTTTGCATTTCATTTCTAAAGCCTTACGAATTTGATACCAGCCAACATCAGCGAGGTTAAGTTTATATTCATCGCGGATTTTGCGCTCAAAATTACTAGCAAAATAGGCGCACCAAGTTTCACGTCCTGCATCTAACAAAAACTGAGCTTCTTTTGAGAGGGATTTATCAGCCAAATATTGCACCATAAAGTCTGATTCAAAACGTTTTGGTGCATTCACTTCGGTTTCAGTAAATGGAATAAAGTGGTTCACAATCGACCACTGTTTATCGTTCCATTCCAAGTCATTTGCACTGGCAGTGAGATTACTACCGTTAAACAGCATCCAGATTAAACAATCAGTTTTAAAACTTGGCTTAAGTGGCTCTGTAGGTTGTAAAAACTGGTCACGGTCATTCAGCCATGTAGGTTTAATCAGGCAACGTACTGAAAAAATAATTGCAGACTGCCACAGGTTTTTGTCAGTAACAAAATATCCGCCTGCGCTACAATAGCCAGAAGAAAGCAATGCCGTTTGTGTACCCGCATTTTGTAAGTCATTTCCCTTACATAGCATGCTACCAATTGCACCGTTCGCCCATTTTGTACCTCTCACATCTTTAGTGCTTGTAGTTGGAGTTAGTACATTTTTAAGTGGAAAAGCATCAATATCGTTAGAGCGTGGGCGAATAAACCATTCACTCAAAAAAGTATTGCTAGGTAAAGTATAAAAATGCTTCTCACCCACCCAATCTGCCTCTTTGTTTAGGGCTTCAGTCTCAATTTCTTTAATCACCTGTTTTTTACTGGTATCCCACACTAAAAAACCAATGGGAAAGTTGCCGTTCAAGCCGTCAAAGGCTTTGCTATGCACCACAAAGCCTCCTAAATATTTAGCCTTCCAGCGCTCTCTAAATTGCTCAAAATTAGGTGCATTTACATATTTAAGTTTACTAAACAATGCAAGCGAAGCATTGGGGATTTCTTTTTGAATACGTGCCACAAACTGCACAAATAGCTCACGCGCGGCATAGCCATAACCCGCGTTACTCATTAGCGCACCAATTTGTGTGTTGGCAACATCTGTTTTGCCTTCATTACCTAGTGTATTGGCAGCCTCAGCATACGGCGGATTGATTAACACCAATATTTTCTTAGCCCCAACCTTTTTAGCATTGGCATCGGTAATGGCTTGCTGCAAGGCTTTGGGTAACTTATTGGTGATTGAATAGTCAATATTGCCAAAATCATCTATGTCGTCATTTAAATAATCATACTGATAATGTGTGGCTGCTACACAAGTGCGGCTGGCTTTCATTACATCTATATTAGCTTGGTCTAGCGTACTCATAAAGATATTGCGGTGGTTGGAATGCTTAACTTCTAAGTTACCCAAACCACAGCACATATCCCACACAATATAATTTTGTTGCCAGTTTTTACCTAGCGTTTTGGCGAGTAAATCATAAGCTTTATCCACCACTTTTAAAGGCGTGTAATACGCACCTTTAAAGCTACGCTCATCAAGTGGCAGCAAACTATCGCGCCGCTCTAGCAAGTAATGGCGATGTTCTGCTTCTGGTGGGCGGTGGTAAATTTGCCAAAATTTTCGGTAGCCATCGTGGCTAGCTAGTTCGTGCGTTTTACCGTTTAACACAAACATCGGTTTGCCGTCCATAAAACCTAATTTGGCGGGTAAATCTTCAATTATTTTGCGATTTTGTTTTTCGTCAAACATGATGTCGGCAAAAAATAGTAAGGCGTAATCCGCATCGCTCACATTATCAAGTTCTGCGCCGACCATACTCACCCAGTTATCAAATATCTGCTTAAGGTTGTCTGGGGTGATGTTGGTGCGCAAAAAAACATCTGAATCAATCGCGATTTTAACAGTTTCTAAAAATTAGTCTTCATGTTGCTGTATTTTAAAAACCACAATATGTGGCTCTATGTAAGGACGAATTTGGCTAATCGTTTCTTTAGTAATGCCAGATGCTGCACGCGACCATTTAATGGCCTTGTCTTTTAAAATCGGCATGGCGTTAGTCGTTGCCATAAAAGCAACTTTTTCTGAGTCAATTACACATAGAAAGAGCGGCACTGGCTCGCCCTCTAAGTTAAATTGATGTACGTAGGTAATCAACTGGCCAAACATGGCGTGAATATCAGCACTGCCTTTTTTGGCTTCAAACC
>JAYTHN010000500.1:0-2202 GCA_043732505.1 Methylotenera sp. | reverse complement strand
TTGCCAAATTTGCAAGCAAAATCGCACTTAAATTTGTAAATATATTGTAAGATTTTTCTTAAAAACTTCTTGACCAAGCACCCCTAAATGATTAAATTAATAAGAAAAGCACAATATGTTGTGGTTAAGCAATTTATTGCCATATTACTTAAACTTACTTGATTTACCGCATTATAAAAATATTGCTTATATTTAAATAAACAAAAATTAAGCCTGAGCTCATTCGGTTAGCATGAGATTTAGGCCTATTCATAAGGGAATAAACTCATGCTTAAAGCTGTAGAAACTGCGAAAACTCACGCTATTGAAGTCGCCGTGATTGAAAAAGAAATTCCTATACAGCCAGTGTCGCTTGATATTTGGGATAAAAAATATTGCCTAAAAACTAAAACAGGCGAGCTTGTAGATAAGAATATGGACGATTCTTACTCACGCGTCGCGCGTGCGCTAGCAGATGTTGAAGAAGCGCCAAAACGTGAAGAATGGCATGAAAAATTTCTATGGGCGTTGCGCCGTGGTGCGATTCCAGCAGGCCGTATTACCTCAAACGCAGGGGCGTTAGAGCATAAACCAGCCACTTCAACTATTAATTGCACCGTTTCAGGCGTCATTGAAGACAGCATGGATAATATCCTCGGTAAAGTGCATGAGGCAGGTTTAACATTAAAAGCAGGTTGCGGTATCGGCTATGAGTTCTCTACATTGCGTCCAAAAGGTGCATTTGTAGCGGGTGCAGGCGCATATACAAGCGGCCCATTAAGCTTTATGGATATCTACGACAAAATGTGTTTCACCGTATCTAGCGCGGGTGGCCGTCGCGGTGCGCAAATGGCAACATTCGATATTTCACATCCTGATGTGATTGATTTCATCAAAGCGAAACGTGAAAACGGTCGTTTACGCCAATTCAACTTGTCTTGCTTAATCACTAAAGAATTCATGGAAGCCGTAAAAGCGGATTCTGAGTGGAAACTTGCTTTCCCAGTGACTGAAAAAGAGGCGATTATTGATGGCTTAAATACTAATGATGTGACGCAAGTGGTATGGCGCGAGTGGCCAGTAAAAGGTAAATACTTAACACAGGCGCATGGTATTGATGCTGGCAAAGTAGCTTGCCGCGTTTATAAAATCATCAAAGCACGTAGACTTTGGGATGTCATTATGTCTTCAACTTACGACTTTGCTGAGCCAGGTTTTATTCTGATTGACCGCGTAAATGAAATGAACAATAACTGGTTCTGCGAGAACATCCGCGCAACTAATCCATGCGGTGAGCAACCACTGCCACCTTATGGTGCTTGCTTGTTAGGTTCAGTGAACCTGACTAAATTCGTGAAAAAACCATTCACAGACGAAGCTTATTTTGACTGGGCAGAGTACCGAAAAGTGGTCGCTATTTTCACCCGTATGCTAGATAACGTAGTTGAAATCAACGGCTTGCCATTGCAACAACAACGCGATGAAATTGCGCGCAAGCGCCGTCATGGTATGGGTTACTTAGGCTTAGGTTCTGCCCTTACGATGATGAAGATGAAATACGGCGAAGACGATTCATTGAAATTCACCGATGAAGTCACCCGTATGATGGCAGAAGTAGGCTGGGAAGTGGGCGTTGAATTAGCCACTGAAAAAGGCCCTGCTCCTATCATGGATGAGAAATTTGAAATCACTGCTGATATGTTAGCGAAACGCCCAGAAATGGCGGCAGATGGCATTAAAGTGGGGCAAAAGATTGCAGGTAAAGTGCTGCTCGGTAAATACAGCCGCTATATGCAGCAGTTTCCTGAAGGTTTGCGTAACCAAATTGCCGCTAAAGGTGTGCGCTTTACGCACCATAGCTCTATCGCTCCAACAGGTACTATTTCACTTTCATTGGCTAATAATGCCAGTAACGGTATTGAGCCAAGTTTTGCGCATCACTATGCCCGTAACGTGATTCGCGAAGGCAAAAAGAGTAAAGAGAAAGTCGATGTATTTTCTTACGAGCTATTAGCTTACCGCGAGTTGATTAACCCGAAAGCCATGCCTTTTAGCTATAAACCAGAAGAACAATTACCAGATTACTTCTTGGATTCTTCAACCATCATGGCAAAAGCCCATGTGGATATTCAAGCCGCGTCACAAAAATGGATTGATAGCTCAATTTCAAAAACCATCAATGTGCCAACGGATTATGATTTTGAAGACTTCAAAAATATCTAC
>JAYTHN010000499.1:0-7547 GCA_043732505.1 Methylotenera sp. | reverse complement strand
CTTGGTCAAGAAGTTTTTAAGAAAAATCTTACAATATATTTACAAATTTAAGTGCGATTTTGCTTGCAAATTTGGCAATCAATACTGGCATTGGCTTGTAGTTGAGTTAAAAAATTATTCCTATGAATTTATACAAAGATTTATCTACAGAGTTTTATAAAAATATGGCACGTTTCAAGCAATCTTTGACGGCATTACCTTTGCACCTGCTTTAAGTCCATCTATATAATCAGCCCACTTTTGCATCATAGTTTTGCGTTGCGTTAAATATAAAGCGTGGTTATAAGCTGCACTCACTTCATTGCGTTCACCATGGGCTAATTGCAACTCTATATGCTGATGGTCAAAGCCTTGCTCGTGTAATGCTGTGGAAGCAATACCTCTAAAGCCATGACCTGTCATTATGCCTTTATAACCCATGCGTTCTAAGGCTTTTAAAATGGTGTTGTTGCTCATAGTTTTATTGTGATTATTAAGGTGCGGGAACAGATAGTCACCATCACCCGAAATGTTTTTCAGAATAGACAGCAACTCAATTGTTTGGGTGACTAGCGGCACAATATGAGGAGTTTTCATTTTCATGCGCTCGGCAGGAATGCGCCACTCATTTTCGAGCAAATCAAACTCGCACCATTTAGCTTTTATCAGTTCGCTGGTGCGTACAAATGTATAAGCCATAAGCTTAATAGCTATGCGTGTGATTGATCTTGTTTCACTGGTATCTATGGCACGTAATAAAGCGGGTAGCTCTTTAATATCTACCCTTGCATGATTTTTTGCTCTGCGTGGTTGAATAATATCGCTAGGCAAAAAATCTATTGCAGGGTTGCGGCTTACGCGATTAACCGCACGTTTATCATTGGCCATTGCATACCTAAACACTTGTGAAATTGTATTTTTAGAGCGCTTGGCTAATTCTAGCGCACCACGCGCACTAATCGCCCGCATGATGTCTGCAATGTGCATGGCATCAATACTATTCATTGGCTGATTACCTATGGCGGGGTAAATGTCGTTTTCAAGCCTTCGCCTCGTACTTGCCACATGATAAGTGCTTTTGTCGCTTTGCCAATGTAATAACCAACGTTGCGCCCAATACTCAAACGTATTTTGTCTGTTAATGGCACTCTCGGCCTTTTCAGTTTTTTTAACATCAGATGGATTTATATTTTGAGCTAGTAGCTCTTTGACTTTATCTCGCTGCTTCCTAGCCTGCAATAAAGAGACCGCAGGATAAGCACCAAAACTTAAAAGCTTTTCTTTATCGTCATAGCGATATTTCATGCGCTATAATTTGCCGCCCGCCTTAGTAACAAAAAGATAGAGGCTGCCTGCATCAGCCAACTTGTAATCTTTCTCTTTTGGTTTCGCAGTCTTAACAGTTGCATCGGTTAAAGCCATATTGAACCCTTTAATGTCAATTTGGGGGTATGGCGTTTAGGGGTATTTTGACATTCCCCCAGAACTACCCCTAAAAATTTGGGATTGGATAAGACGATATTAGACGTTGTAAAACACAAAGGCAATAAAAAACCAGCACTTAGGCTGGTTTTTTTACTTCTTAGGAAGTCTTGAAACATGTTACTGGCGGAGTGGACGGGACTCGAACCCGCGACCCCCTGCGTGACAGGCAGGTATTCTAACCAACTGAACTACCACTCCATTACTTTTATGTAAATTAACTTAATTAAAATTAATCACATTAAATTTTATGTCTTTTATATTACTAATCTGATTTTAGTAAAACTTTACTTAATCAGATTTTTTACAAAATAAAGAGTGCCTAAACTGCCAGCACTCTCAATTTTACAATTAGGAACGTCTTAGTCACATTTTTTTCTGGTTTTTGGTGGGTGCTAACGGGGTCGAACCGCTGACATTCGCCTTGTAAGGGCGACGCTCTACCAACTGAGCTAAGCACCCTGCTTAACCAACGAGAGCCCTAGTTTACAGCATCTTTAAGTGCTTTACCAGCCCTAAATTTAGGAGAATTTGCAGCTTTAATACTAATAGTTGCACCAGTACGTGGATTGCGACCGTTACGAGCTTCGCGTTTACCAACATAGAATGTACCGAAGCCAATTAGAGTTACCAAATCGCCATTTTTCATTGCTTTTGTAATTGAAGCTGTTGTTGCATCTAAAGCACGACCAGCTGCAGCTTTTGAAATACCTGCTGCGTTTGCAATATCATCAATCAGTTCTGATTTATTCACGTGTAATCCCCTCTTAAGGTTTGTTAAATAAAGACTTAGTATTTATTTGGACATTAACTGCCCGTACAGCTTTATATCAAGCCGATGAAGGCTGTGTCAAGCTTTTATCGGTCTGATATTTCACTTATTTATTTAGTGCTTTGTTCCACCAATGACAGAAGTTGTACTTTCTGTTGATTTATCAGTAGCTTGAACCTCTTTTGTAGGAACTTCCTTAGCTTCTGATATTTCAGCTAAAGGCTTAGGCTGTGAAGCCAGCGCTAACGATAACACCTCATCTATCCATTGTACAGGATGAATATCTAGTTGATTTTTGATATTCTCTGGAATGTCAGCTAAGTCTTTAACATTTTGCTGTGGAATAAGTACAGTTTTAATGCCGCCACGATGAGCTGCCAACAACTTCTCTTTCAAACCACCGATTGGCAATACTTCACCACGCAACGTAATCTCGCCAGTCATAGCTACATCAGCACGCGCAGGAATGCCCGTCAGGATTGAAACTAAGGCAGTGGTAATGGCAATACCTGCACTTGGGCCATCTTTTGGCGTAGCGCCTTCGGGAAAGTGAATATGAATGTCATTCTTTTCATAGAAGTCGTTCGCAATCCCTAAACGTTTAGCACGGCTACGCACTACACTCATGGCTGCCTGAGTTGATTCTTGCATTACATCGCCCAGCTTACCTGTTGTAGTGGTTTTACCTTTACCAGGCAACAGCACTGCTTCAATCGTTAGTAATTCACCGCCTACAGATGTCCATGCCAGACCTGTTACTTGTCCAACTTGGTTTTCTTTTGCAGCAACACCATAGTCAAATCTTTGTACACCTAAATAGACATCTAATGTTTTCGGCGTTACACCAATTTTTTTTGCAACTTTAACCCCTTCTTTTGCTTTAGTAGTTAGAAGTTCTTTAACGACTTTACGGCAAATTTTAGCGATTTCTTGCTCCAATTTACGCACACCTGCTTCACGCGTGTAAAACCTTACAATATCTCGCACTGCTGCTTCAGACACATTGACTTCATGCTCTTTTAAGCCATGTGTTTTCAATTGCTTAGGCAATAAATAACGCATGGCGATATTCACTTTTTCATCTTCGGTATAACCTGAAAGATGAATGATTTCCATACGGTCTAACAAAGGCGCAGGAATATTCATTGAGTTAGCCGTTGCAACAAACATCACATCAGATAAATCGTACTCAACTTCAATATAATGATCCGCAAATGTATGGTTTTGCTCAGGATCTAACACTTCCAATAATGCTGAAGAAGGATCACCTCGCATGTCTTGACCAAGCTTATCCACTTCATCCAAAAGGAAAAGTGGGTTTTTAACGCCAACTTTTGTCATGCTTTGCATGATTTTTCCTGGCATTGAGCCTATATAGGTGCGTCTATGTCCACGAATCTCAGACTCATCACGCACGCCACCTAGAGCCATGCGCACAAATTTGCGATTAACCGCTTTTGCGATACTTTGCCCTAGTGAAGTTTTACCAACACCTGGCGGGCCAACTAAACACAAAATAGGCGCTTTAATTTTATCTACACGTTGTTGAACCGCTAAATATTCTACTATACGTTCTTTTACTTTTTCAAGCCCGTAATGATCGGCATCTAAGATAGCTTCGGCAGCCAATAGATCTTTACTGATTTTGGTTTTCTTTTTCCACGGCAAGTTAATCAGCGTATCAATATAGTTACGCACCACTGACGCCTCAGCAGACATAGGCGACATCAGCTTAAGCTTTTTAAGCTCACTCGCAACTTTGGCCAATGCCTCTTTTGGCATACGTGCAGCATCAATGCGCTTTTCAAGCTCTTCCATCTCGGCATTTTCATCTTGCTCGCCAAGCTCTTTTTGAATCGCTTTTACTTGCTCATTTAAATAATACTCACGTTGCGTTTTTTCCATTTGGCGTTTTACACGGCCGCGGATACGTTTTTCCACTTGCAGAATATCAATTTCACCTTCCATCAAGAGTAACAAATGCTCTAAACGTTCAGCCACACTGAACATTTCAAGAATCTTTTGTTTTTCGTCTAATTTAAGCGTTAAGTGCGCTGCAATTGTGTCAGCCAAGCGACCAGCTTCATCAATCGTAGCCAATGAAGTCAAAATTTCAGGTGGGATTTTTTTATTAAGCTTCACGTATTGATCAAATTGCGTGAATACCGTGCGCATTAACGCTTGAATCTCAATATCGCTTTCTGATTCTGGTATTAGCTCAGCACGTGCAGCAAAACACTCTTCAGTTTCAATAAAACCAGTGACTTTTGCACGCTGCACGCCTTCTACCAGAACTTTAACAGTGCCATCTGGGAGCTTGAGCATTTGTAGCACTGTCGCAATAGTGCCTACTTCGTATAAATCTTCAGCATCAGGTTCATCTTTGTTAGCTGATTTTTGTGCGACTAATAAAATTTGTTTATCGCCTTCTGAAGCCATCTCTAAGGCTTTAACAGACTTAGCCCGCCCAACAAACAATGGGATAACTAAATGGGGATAAACAACGACATCACGCAGAGGTAAAATCGGCAATAAACCGTCATCTGGCGTGTATAAAGGTAATGATTTCGTCATGAATAGACTCTCAAATTAAGCTAAAAAGTTAAGCCAAAAACGCCTATACATTGTTGATGGGGTTGAACTCAAACAGTTCAAGACTCAATTTAACAGATTTCAGCCTTTAATTAACGTATCTGTTAAATTAATAACGGCAAAATTAAACCATTATTCAACGTATATTTAAATTCAAGCTTAAAACAACATACTAAAACTTAAGCTTGATAAAACAAAAAAGCTAACGAGCCCGATGAGGAGCAAGCTAGCTTTTATATTAAAGCTGCTAGTTAGTAAATGAAACGACTAACCTACAGCCTCTTCGGCAGGCTTGTCCGCATAAATCAATAGTGGCGGGGTATCACCACGAATCACACCTTCATCTACCACTACTTTGTTAAGATTTTCCAACGAAGGCAATTCGTACATAATCTCAAGCAAGGAGTGTTCCATGATAGAACGCAAACCGCGAGCACCAGTTTTACGTTCTAGTGCTTTTTTAGCAATCATAAGCAAAGCTGATTCTCTAAATTCAAGATCCACGCCTTCCATCTTGAATAATTTGATGTATTGTTTAGACAGCGCATTTTTTGGCTCCGTCAAAATAGTCATCAATGCAGCTTCATCTAAAGACTCTAAAGTTGCAACCACAGGCAAACGACCAATAAACTCTGGAATCAAACCAAATTTAATCAAATCTTCTGGCTCTACATCACGCAGTACTGCACCTATTTCGCGAACATCGGCTTTACTTTTTACTTCAGCACCAAATCCAATACCGCCTTTTTCAGAGCGTAAACGGATTACCTTCTCTAGGCCATCAAACGCACCGCCACAGATAAATAAGATATTGGTAGTGTCTAACTGTACAAATTCTTGATTAGGATGCTTACGGCCGCCCTGTGGTGGAATTGAAGCTACTGTACCTTCAATCAACTTAAGTAATGCTTGTTGCACACCCTCACCAGATACATCGCGGGTAATAGAAGCATTTTCTGATTTACGCGAAATCTTATCTACTTCATCGATATAAACGATACCACGCTTGGCTTTTTCAACATCATAATCACATTTTTGCAATAGTTTTTGCATAATGTTTTCAACGTCTTCGCCTACATAGCCTGCTTCTGTTAACGTAGTTGCATCAGCCATCACAAATGGTACATCCAGTAATCGCGCCAATGTTTGTGCAAGTAATGTTTTACCTGAGCCAGTTGGGCCTATGAGTAAAATATTACTTTTTGCGATTTCCACTTCATCTTTTTGACCACCATCAGACAGGTTATTATGGCCTAAACGCTTGTAATGGTTATATACCGCAACAGCTAATGTTTTTTTTGCTTGGGTTTGGCCAATCACGTACTGGTCTAGTATCTTGCAGATCTCTTGAGGTGTAGGCAGGCTAGTATCAGTTGACTTTAAGCCGTCTGAGTTTTGCACTTCTTCTTTGATGATGTCATTGCACAAGTCAACGCATTCATTACAAATGAACACAGAAGGCCCTGCAATAAGCTTTTTAACTTCGTGTTGGCTTTTGCCACAGAATGAACAATAAAGTAATTTATCGCCGTCGGCTTTGGTCGCCATTGATTATTTCCTATTAATTTAATCCAATACTGATATTCATATCAGTATTGATAGTTGAAAACTTATGCTGACACAGTACGACTGCCAATCACTTTATCAATCATGCCATAAACCACAGATTGCTCGGCACTCATAAAGTTATCACGCTCGGTATCACGGTCAATTTCTTCTGCCGTTTTACCAGTATGATGCGCTAAAATCGCATTCAATTTTCCACGCAGATATAAAATCTCTTTTGCGTGAATTTCAATATCAGATGACTGCCCTTGAAAACCGCCTGAAGGCTGATGAATCATTACGCGTGAGTTAGGCAAACTAAAACGTTTACCTTTTGCGCCAGCGGCTAATAAAAATGCGCCCATACTTGCAGCTTGGCCAATACACAGCGTACTCACATCGGGCTTAATAAATTGCATAGTGTCATAAATTGACATACCAGCAGTCACTGATCCACCTGGTGAGTTGATATATAAAGAAATATCTTTATCTGGGTTTTCAGCTTCTAAAAATAGTAGTTGCGCAACTACTAAGTTAGCTGTCATATCATTGACTGGGCCAACCAAAAATATCACACGCTCTTTAAGTAAGCGTGAATAGATATCATAAGAACGCTCACCACGACCGCTCTGTTCAACCACCATAGGGATAAGCCCAAGGTTTTGAGGTTCTTGATAACTGCTATTCATTGCTTGAAACGAATTGTTCATTAAGAATTTCCCATTAAATCATCGAATTTAACTTTTTTATCAGTCACTTTAGCTTTAGATAACACCCAAGCGACTGCGTTTTCTTCAGTCGCTAAAGCTGACGGCTCATCCAAACGTTTTGGATCGGCATAATACCAAGTCACGACATCTGCTGGACGCTCAAAGCTTTGCGCGAAAACATCGACCATTGCACGAATTTGATCTGCACTTGCGTGTAAACCCTTAGTATTAATCAACTCACCTAAAATTAAACGTAGTTTAGTACTACGTTTTGCTTGATCTTCAAACATCGCAGGCTCAAGCTTGATATTGCTTAAATCCGCACCACGTTGTTTAAGGTTTTGCGCAGTAGTTTCCATCATGCGATTGATTTCAGTGCCTAATAACACACGTGGAATTTCAAAGTCTGCGCTTTCTACCAAGGCTTGAAACACTTGCTCTTTTACTTTTGCACTTACACGTTTAGC
>JAYTHN010000498.1:0-2218 GCA_043732505.1 Methylotenera sp. | reverse complement strand
AGATTTACTCGCTCAATATAGGCCTAAAGTAGTATTTCATGCGGCAGCCTATAAGCATGTGCCAATGATGGAAAATGGTAATGTTTGGGAAGCACTTTCTAATAACGTAATAGGTACACATACTTTAGCACTTGCATGTAAAGCAGCGGAAGTAGCTAAGTTTGTATTGATATCAACGGATAAAGCCGTGAATCCCACTAACGTCATGGGGGCTAGCAAGCGTTTGGCTGAGATGGTCTGCCAAGGATTACAAGAGCAATTTAACGTGAGCTTAGCAGAGTCAGTCACCAAGTTTGTGATTGTGCGTTTCGGTAATGTGCTTGGCAGTAGTGGTAGCGTGATTCCAAAGTTTCGCGAACAAATCGCTAAAGGTGGGCCTATCACAATTACCCACCCTGAAATTATGCGTTACTTTATGTCAATTCCTGAGGCAGCGCAGTTGGTGATGCAAGCTGGGCTGATGGGTAAGGGTGGTGATATATTTGTGCTTGATATGGGCGAGCCTGTCAAAATTGCTGCATTAGCTGCTGATATGATACGATTATCTGGTCTACAAATTGAAGATATTAAAATTGAGTATGTAGGCTTGCGTCCTGGTGAAAAGCTGTATGAAGAGCTACTTGCTGATGATGAGCATACTATGCCAACGCCGCATGAGAAATTACGCATTGCATTAGCCAGACCTGTAGATAGCGTATGGGTAAGAAAACTTTTGAAATGGATTGAGAGTGTTCAAAGTACTAGTGAAGTGCACATTAAAGATGAGCTTAAGGTTTGGGTTGAGGAATACGCTCCACAACATCAGCCCAATATAGAAATATCCAATACGTTAATTGAAAAACAAATTACTCTACATTAGGTGGTGATAAAAATATGAATAAAATTACAAAAGCAGTTTTCCCTGTCGCTGGATTAGGTACACGTTTTTTACCTGCAACAAAAGCTATGCCCAAAGAAATGTTGCCTATTGTAGATAAGCCACTCATTCAATATGCCGTTGAAGAGGCGATTGCAGCAGGTGCTACGCAACTTATTTTTATTACAGGTAAACATAAACGTGCCATTGAAGACCATTTTGATAAAGCTTTTGAATTAGAGGCTGAGTTGGCTGCTAAACAGAAAACGCAGATATTAGAATTGCTTCATGGAATTTTACCTAAAGGGGTTACCTGCATCTATATTCGTCAACCAGAAGCACTAGGCTTAGGTCATGCAGTGCTTTGCGCTAAACCAGTGGTGGGAAATGAGGCTTTTGCGGTCATTCTGGCAGATGACTTGATTGATGCAAAAGTGCCTGCCATGCAGCAAATGGTTGCTATTTATAATGAAAATCAAAATTCAGTGTTGGGTGTTGAAGATGTTTTAAAAGAAGATACTGCAAGCTACGGTATTGTTGATGCCGTGGCAATAACTGAAAATGTACTAAAAATTAACGGCATTGTAGAAAAACCACAGCCTAAAGATGCGCCATCTACCTTGGCAGTTGTTGGTCGTTACATCCTAACACCTAAAATATTTGAGTGTTTAGAAAATATTAAACCTGGAAAAGGTGGAGAAATTCAGCTTACTGATGGTATTGCAAAGCTACTAGAACATGAAACTATTTTAAGTTACCGTTTTGAAGGTAAGCGTTTTGATTGTGGCAGCAAGCTTGGGTTTATAAAAGCAAATGTTGAGTATTCATTAAAACATCATGAAATCGGCAGTGCTTTCTCTGAGTATCTCAATCACGAATTAAGTTAATTGCATTCATTGAACACGCAAACACCACATCAATTACTAGAACAAGCAGAGTTAGTGCATTCATCTAAGGTTGTTCAGGCGGCTATTACACGCTTAAGTGATCAAATAGCCGAAGTACTTAAAGATTCTTGTCCTATAGTTATTTGTGTAATGGGGGGGGGGATTATTTTTGCAGGCCAGTTGTTAACACAGTTAAATTTTCCATTAGAAATAGATTATGTGCATGCGAGCCGTTATCAAAATGAAACGGTTGGCAAAACGCTTATATGGCAGGCATTACCAAAATTAAGTTTATCTGAACGTACTGTTTTATTGATTGATGATATTTTAGATGAAGGCATCACGCTGAAAGCAATACAAGAAAAGTGTTTAGAATTAGGTGCAAAAAAAGTATTTTCTGCGGTATTGATTGAAAAGAAACTTGAGAAAATTAAGCCCATTAACGCTGACTTTGTAGGTCTTGAGGTGCCAAATT
>JAYTHN010000497.1:0-7611 GCA_043732505.1 Methylotenera sp. | reverse complement strand
GGCTCCTCGACCTGGGCTCGAACCAGGGACACACGGATTAACAGTCCGTTGCTCTACCAACTGAGCTATCGAGGAATTAGTGAAGGCGCAATAATACTGGCTAAGCGGTGTTTGGTCAATCACTAGACGACATAATTTAGGGTTAATTTGATAAAAAAAACTAAAAAATATATTTATTGGCTTTGCTATTGTTATTAGCATATTGATTACTTTACCTTTTTTGATTCCCACACAAACTTACCTTCATGAACTTGAGCGCATCGCTAATGATAAACTTGAAGTGTCAGTGAGTATTGCTTCTGGGCATTGGTCAATTTTTCCTAGTCCACGTGTAATAGTAAATGATATTACAGTAGGTAAAGCTTGAGAAGTACGGGTGAAACGAGTGGAAATGACCCCTAAATTAAGTTCTTTATTTTCTGCGACTAAAGTGATTGATCTTTAAGTGAGTGAGCCGATTATCAAACAGTCGGCTTTAGAGCTCTTATCTTCGTTATCAAATAAAATGCCTGAAACTGATTGTAGGGCAACAGCTGTAAATATTCGCCATGTGAGTATTGAGGCTTTGCAACTTCATTGGCCTAATACCAAATATCCAATCATTTCATTAATGTAGACGCAAATCTTACCAATATGAATGCATTGTAATCAGCATAGTTGGAAATTGTTGATGGTGCACTGAAAGCAGATGTTACGCCTGAGGATGGTGGGCATTCAATATTGGTTGCTTTGAAAAAATGGACATCGTCTATTGGGTTGCCCATATTTATTGATACTGGCAAGCTTGTAATGCATCTTAAAGCAAATCAATTGGAGATTCCTGATATTGATGTTGCACTCTACAGTGGCAAGCTAACTGGAAATGCCGTAGTCTCTTGGGAGAAGAGTTAGCATGCGAATGGTAAATTGAATGTCGCTGATTTGTCTGTGAAAGAACCTAGTAGTTTGGTGAGCAAATCAATTTATTTGAGCGGCAATTTATTGGGTAACGGTAGTTTTTCAGGAAATGCGAAAAATGCTGGTCAACTAGCTGATAACTTGACTACTAATTTCAAATTTAAAGTCAATAATGGCATACTAAACGGTTTAAATTTGGTCAAAGTGGCACGCTTGCTGATTAAACTAAGCAATAATGGCGACTCTACTGAATTTGAGGAGTTTTCTGGAGTGTTAGATATGGCTAAAAGTACCAGTAGCGCTAGGCAATACCATTTATATGACCTTAAAATAAGTTCTGGACTATTAGCTGCAACAGGCGAGGTAAAAGTTAAGCCTAATAAAGCGCTTGATGGTGCTGTAGAGGTTGAAGTAAGATGTTGCGTAAGTTTGGTTGCAATTCCGCTTGTAGTATCAGGCACTCTGAGTAATCCAATAATATTACCTTCAAAAACGCCATTGGCTGGTGCACTTGCGGAGGCCGCGATTTTAGGACCTAGTGTTGGGACAAGTTTAGATGTAAAAGCGAGTGGGGTGGTTGATAAAATTATAGGCTTATTCGACGGAAAATAAATCATCGAATATGCCTTAAAGGACTACTTGAAAATATTACATAGATTATTTAATTGAGTGCTTTTTCAATACGATCTAAAGCATTTTTAAGGTTATCCATTGAGGTAGCAAATGAAATACGAAAGTAACCTTCTGCTCCAAATGCAGAACCTGGTACCACGGCCACGTCAAAGCCTTCCAGTAGGTATTCGGCGAAAGCCATATCAGTTGCTGATTTAATTTTGCCTGCCTGATATAAGTTACCAATAGCAACACGCGCATCTGGGAATGCATAGAATGCTCCTCCAGCCATTAAACAACTTAAGCCAGACATTGTATTAAAACGATCTACTACGTACTTATGGCGCTCTTTAAACGCAGTGACCATCGGAGTAATGCAGTCTTGTGAACCCTCTAATGCAGCTTGTGCCGCTACTTGTGAAATAGACGTAGGGTTGCTAGTTGATTGTGACTGTAAAATCTCCATTGCTTTAATGATGTAAGCAGGCCCAGCGGCATAACCAATACGCCAGCCTGTCATTGAGTAAGCTTTAGAAACACCATTCAACACAATACAACGGTCTTTGAGGTCAGGCACCGCATTCAGGATGTTATAAAACTTATCGCCAGTTAAGTTGACATGTTCATACATGTCATCCGTGGCCACTAAAACATGTGGATGCTTAAGCAATACATCACCTAAAGCTTGTAACTCCTGAAGTGTGTAAACAGTGCCGGTCGGGTTCGATGGCGAGTTAATCATAAACAGTTTTGTTTTAGGCGTAATTGCGGCCTCTAGCTGCGCTGGCAATAACTTAAAGCCTTGTTCAATGCCGCACTCAATAATTACTGGTGTGGCCTCTGCCACTAAAGCAATATCTGCATATGAAACCCAATAAGGTGCTGGAACTATGACCTCATCCCCCTTATTGAGCACTGCTAGGCATAAGTTAAATATGGTTTGTTTGCCACCAACTCCAACGATGACTTCATTTAGCGCGTAATCAAAACCATTTTGAGTTTTAAATTTATTCACGATCGCTATTTTAAGCCCAGGAATACCAGCTACGGGCGTATATTTAGTAAAGCCATTATCAATCGCAAGTTTTGCCGCATCTTTAATGTGTTGTGGTGTATCAAAATCTGGCTCACCTGCGGCTAACCCAATAATAGGTCGGCCTTCAGCTTTATATTTACCTGCTTTTGCGGTAATCGCTAGGGTAGGAGATTCTTTAATCGATTGAACACGGAGAGAAAGTATCGAAGATGGATTGGGTGACTGCGGTTGTGACAAAATGTGCTTCCTTAAAACAATTTTTATGTAAATGATTGTATAGGAACTATTTTACGCATAAAAATGATTATTAGTCATTATTCAGTATCTGAACACGTTATATCGATATGAATTTACTCAATTAAAAAGCCTCGCTTCATGTTATAAAATCGAAGCTTCTTATAGATTACGAGAGCTTAATCTAACATTCACTGTCGCAACCCAGCATGTGGCTATATTCTTGCGCTAAATCTTTATCAATATTGGCTATCGCCAAGTTGATTTTATGCATTCCAACTTTATCACCCCTAGATTGTGCGATTGCACCCAATCTGAATAGGGAATCTGTATTCGTTGCGTCTAATACCACCGATTGTTGATAAGCTTTTTCAGCTTCCTCAGCTTTATTCAAATTTTCGTTAGCTGCACCTAATTCATACCAAGCATCAGAATTTTTAGGGTCTGCGTCTATCCATTTTTTCGCAACATCAGCCAACTTAGGCCAGTCTTTATTTAACTCAGGAATAGCGATTTGCATAAAAAATGGTTTTTTATCATCATCAGCCTCCCAAAATGCTTTACCTACGATGGGAAATTCAGTTTCTACAGGCAATTTTTCTACACCAGCAAGCCATTCAATAGGTAAGGAGTAAAAATAAGCCGGATTACCGGGGGTTTTAAAAGTATTAATACCTAATAAATTACCGTCGGTATCAAAAATACCGCTGCCACTAGCACCCATTCTAAATTGGGCAGTGCTTCTAATAATTTTGCCACCTTCAAACTCATAAGTTGATTTGATACCACCTTCAGAGGTGAGTGGGGTTGGCACGCCATTGGAGTGACCAATGGCTAATACTTCTTGACCACGTTTTAAGTCATTGCCTTTACCTAAAGGTGCAGCTTTTACTTCTAGACCAAACGTAGTCAATAAACATAGATCATGCCATCTATCTGCTTGCACAGATACGATTGCATAAGTGTCTTCACCACGCGACACCCAAGGTTGCTTGGTACTGCGGAATATGTGGCAATTGGTCATCACTTTATTGTCACCTACCATTACGCCAGAGCCATAAGATAAGCCGCCACTAGCATTGTAACCGCGCACCATGATGACAGACTGCATTGCATGCAATATTTTTGATTGATCGGTAGCCACAGCTGGCTGAATCACTGCTAATAATGCTGCGAACAAAATAAAACCGCGCATATTGAATCCCCAAATTAAAGTCATTATTAAATTTTTATAAATACAAATTTTTAATTAAAACTAGTCACTATTATGTTAATCACCGGACTAGGAATCTAGAAAGACTGTAATTAACTTGCAAAGTTCTAGATTGCTTTTAAGTCAGGCGAGTGACTGCACAAGCGCAACTATTATTTACAAGTTATTGTCCGTTTTACTGTTAAAATTAATTCATAAACTATTTTAAACCTTAAATGAAGAACAACGTGTTCGTTACTTTTCCCAACAGTAAATATCAGTTATATCAACCATTTCCGCCTGCGGGTGATCAACCACAAGCCATTGATAAGCTCACACAAGGTATTAACGATGGCATGAAGTTTCAAACATTACTTGGTGTGACTGGCTCTGGCAAAACTTACACCATGGCCAATGTGATTGCACGCACAGGCCGCCCAGCGATTGTTATGGCACCCAACAAAACGCTGGCTGCCCAGTTATATAGTGAGTTTAGGGAGTTCTTCCCGAACAACTCAGTTGAATACTTTGTTTCTTATTATGATTATTATCAGCCAGAAGCTTATGTGCCTTCACGCGATTTATTCATTGAAAAAGACTCCAGTATCAATGAGCACATTGAGCAGATGCGGCTATCAGCCACAAAAGCACTGTTAGAGCGTGAGGACAGTATTATTGTTGCGACTGTTTCGGCGATATACGGTATTGGTGACCCCAGTGATTATCATGGCATGGTATTACATGTACAAATAGGTGAAAAAATTGCGCAGCGCGATATGATTGCGCGGCTAGTAGGGATGCAATACGACCGTAATGAATTTGATTTCTCACGCGGTACGTTTAGAGTGCGCGGTGACGTGATTGATGTTTTCCCTGCAGAAAATAACGAGACTGCCGTGCGGATATCAATGTTTGATGATGAAATCGAATCGATTACTTTATTCGACCCGTTGACAGGGCAGATATTTAATAAGATTCCACGTTACACCGTTTATCCATCCAGTCATTATGTTACGCCTCGTGAAACTACTATCAAAGCGATGGAAAAGATCAAACATGAGCTTAAAGATCGGGTAGATTTTTATATTAAAACGGGCAAACTGGTAGAAGCCGCACGTATTGAACAGCGTACACGTTTTGACCTCGAAATGCTTAATGAGATTGGTTTTTGCAAAGGTATTGAAAACTATTCGCGGCATTTATCTGGTCGTAACCCTGGTGACCCACCACCAACCTTGATTGATTATCTACCAGACAATGCACTGATGATCATTGATGAAAGTCACGTGACTGTGCCGCAGGTTGGTGCGATGTTTAAAGGTGATAGGTCGCGCAAAGAAAATTTAGTGGATTATGGCTGGCGCTTGCCTTCTGCGCTTGATAATCGCCCACTTAAATTTGAGGAGTTTGAGCACATTATGCGTCAATGCGTGTTTGTGTCTGCCACACCTTCAGAATATGAAGCAAATCATCAACAGCAAGTAGTTGAAATGATTGCACGACCAACAGGTTTGGTAGACCCCGAGATTACCGTAAAGCCTGCAGATACCCAAGTTGATGATTTACTTGGCGAGATTAAACTTCGCGTTGCGGTTGGCGAGCGTGTGTTAGCTACAACACTGACTAAACGTATGTCAGAGGACTTAACTGACTATCTAAGTGAGCATGGTGTAAAAGTACGCTATTTACACAGCGATATTGATACCGTTGAGCGTGTTGAGATTATTCGAGACCTAAGGTTGGGCGAATTTGACGTATTGGTAGGTATTAACTTGCTGCGTGAAGGTTTGGATATTCCGGAGGTGTCGCTGGTGGCTGTGCTAGATGCAGATAAAGAAGGTTTTTTACGTTCTGAGCGTAGTTTGATACAAACCTCAGGTCGCGCGGCACGTAACTTGAACGGTAAAGTAATTTTTTATGCCAACAAGATTACCCGTAGTATGAAAGCTGCGATGGACGAAACTGAAAGAAGGCGAGGCGTTCAGCTCGCGTTTAACGCTGCTAACGGCATTGTGCCTAAAGGTATTACTAAGCGCATTAAAGATATCATCGACGGCGTCTACGATAAAGATGAAGCATTACGAGAACGTAAAGTACTGCAAGAACAAGCTAATTATGAGTCTTTAAGCGAAAAACAAATTGCCAAAGAAATGAAGCGTTTAGAAAAAGCCATGCATGATAGTGCGAAAAACCTGGAGTTTGAAAAAGCGGCAGATTACAGAGACCAACTTAAAAAACTTAAAACTAAGTTTTTTGGAGCCGACTTACCAGATTTGGTTTAATTTACATTTGCTTTATTCGATTATACAGTCAAGATTCAAGATTAAGGATAAAAGTGCAGAAAAAAGCTAACTCTCTAGTAACTTTTCAAACAAGTCAGCTGAAACAGGTTTAGAGAACCAGTAACCTTGCCCATAATCGCAACCCGCACTAATCAATAAATCTAGTTGTTCCTTGGTTTCAATGCCTTCAGCAACCACCTTCATACCAAGCTTTTTGCCCATAACTCTAATCGCTTCGCATAAGGCCCAGTCGCTAGAGCCTGCCTTGATATTAGCAACAAAGGATTGATCAATTTTTATATAATCAATATTAAACTTTCTTAGGTAGGCTAATGATGAGTAGCCAGTTCCAAAATCATCAATAGCAATGTGTATGCCAGCACTTCTCAGCAAATTAAATTTATTCACTACCGTATCTCTAGCGTCTAAGAGTAGACCTTCGGTGATCTCTACGGCAATACTTTGACCTGCAAGATTTAATGATGATAAACATTCCAACCAATCTAAATGACTTTTAGTATTACTTTTAAACTGTACTGGTGATTTATTCACACTTATTTGAAAGTCAGCTTGTTGCAATCTCCATTTAGCAAACTGTTTGGCTGCTTGTGTGAATACCCAATCGCCAATGTCTACTATCAAACCAGCATTTTCAGCCACAGGAATAATTTCAGCTGGGCTCAATAACCCAAGTGTTGGATGCTGCCAATGAATCAATGCCTCTGCCTTATAAATGCGGCCTGATGCTAGTTCAACAATAGGTTGGTAAAAAACTCTGAACTGATCTGCTGCCAGTGCGATACGTAAATCACTGATTAAATGTTTGCGTGCTAATGCAGCCTCTTGCATTAGTGGTGTGAAGTAATGAAACTGATTGCGACCATTTTGCTTTGCCGCATACATGGATTGATCGACATTCTTTAACAATACTTCAACATCTTTACCATCTTCAGGGTAAATGCTGATGCCGAACTTGCCGTGATATAGATTTCTTCATTATCAAGATGAAATGGCTCAGCCAATTTATCTAAGATTTCTTGTGCAACTCGCTCAATACTGGCTTGATTATAAACGTTATTTAAAATCGCCGTAAATTCATCTCTACCCAGTCTTGCCAAGGTATCTGTAGTCCTCATGCAAATCATCAGGCGCTTTGAGGTTTCTTTAAGTAGCAAATCCCCCATGTAATGGCCAAGCGTGTCATTCACTTCTTTAAAATGATCTAAATCTAAATACAATAATGCGGTTTTTTGTCAGTACGATAAGCGTTTTTAATATCTTGTTTAAATCGATCGATAAAAAGAATACGGTTAGGTAAATCGGTTACTTGATCATAGTGTGCCAAGCGTATAATTTGT
>JAYTHN010000496.1:0-2231 GCA_043732505.1 Methylotenera sp. | reverse complement strand
TTTTTTCTTGGCTATTAAGCATCACTTTTAGCGTGTGCGCTGCGCGCGTGCCCTGTAAGCTAAGGTTACCGTCTAATAAAGTGTTTTCTGCAACTTGTAGCCCGGTAGCTAAGAACTCAGCATCAAATTTTCCTGAATCTCCAGCCATAATTGTTGCATGGCCATCCAGCTTTTCTAATTTAATGGCACTTGGTAATGTTAATTTTTCTGCCAGTAACTTAAAATGCAATGCTAAATCATCTAAAACACCATCTACAGTACCATTGGCATGTACTTGCCCTGAGAATTGCGTACCTAATGCCGCTAAATTAAGAAGTTCTGCCTGCCACTGAAGCTGACTTTCTGGCACGCCAAGACTGCCATTGGCTTTGATAATATTACCTGCCATATCTGCCTGTAAATCAATACCAGTAAGCTGTAAACCGTTAAGCGTAACGCTACTTGTTAAGGTGATTAACTGGCTTTTTCCTGCAATCACTAAATGACTATCGTGCGCGCTTAGATGGACTTGAAGACCTTCTGACAAAGATTGTTTTAAATCTGCTTTTAAAGGTTGTTGTGGGCTAAGCTTACCTTGCAAGTGCATATCGAGATTAAGTTGCCCAACTGGGTAACTATCTAATCGCTCAGGGTGAAAGTCAGTAACATGCATATCTATGGCTAGTGGATAATCATTCTGTAGACCAACTTCACCTGTAGCCGTAAGCATGGCAGCAAAATTATTGAATTTACTATCGGGCTGAATAAGCGCAATTTTGTTATCTTGTAACGCAAGCATAGCAGCAGCATCAAAATGCAACGCTTGTAAATTACCAGACAAGTTAGTTTTAATATCGTAAGGGTTTGAGCCACTTTCTTGATTGATATTGACTGTGCCAGTTAACGGAAATGGGTTAGTAGTACCAACATTCAATACGACTTCAGCTTTACCAAATGGCGTGCCAGCACGTAACATATTAAGCCGTAAGGTCTTAGCGTCAGCTTCTAAATCAAACTGTACATTACTCAATGTATGGCGTTCAGTAGGTGTAATAATCACGATTTCAACCACTTCAGCCTGCTGGATTTTGATGGGAAACGGTAATTTGATCCGATCTGGCAATGCTGAATTTCCTGCTTTTTTTGAATCGCCACGCATCGTGATTAACAAACGTTTGGCACGTAGTCGTGCTACAAAAAGCTTGCCATCTGTAGGCGAAAGTTGCCAGTTTGACTCCAGGTTTTCTAGCTTGAGGTGAATACTATCTAGATCATAATCTAGCGTATCTAAGTTAGAACTGCCACTAATCGTCATTTCACCCTGCGCTGGTGTAAACGCAATCATGGCAGTAGTGAGAAGCAGGCCAACAATACTGCGGCGTATGGTCCACTGCTTAAACATTAAAATGCCACCCCTAGATTGAAATGTAAGCGATATTCGCCCGTATCTTTTCCATAGGCAATATCTGCCCCCAATGGCCCTACTGGGCTCTTCCAGCGGGCGCCTAGACCATAACCATAGACAGGTTTTAAATCTTGTATCTTATTGGTCGCATTACCAAAGTCGACAAACGCTGCAACGCCCCACTGATTTGTCAGCCATTGAATCATCTCTATACTACCAGTGACCATATACTGGCCACCCACAATTGCATCACCCTCTTTTACACCAAGACTTTGATAGGCATAACCTCGCACAGATTGGTCACCACCGGCACGAAACAGGAATGTAGCGGGCGCACTATTTTTACCATTCACCATGCCAATTTCAGTACGAGCAATCAGTTGAGTTGTAGACGTGACAGGATAATATCCCTGTAATTTCACATAACTTTGTATAAATTGTCCTGTAGAAAGTATATTTAATGGGGCTATTGCAAACTGTGTATTCAACAAATAACCAAGGGTTGGATTTCGTTCATTATCTATATGTCTAAGTGTAATACCATAAGAAAACGTAACAGCCTGTTTATCATCAGACGTTGCACCATCTAAATTTTGATGCTCAATAATGTAGTTCACGCCTACAGTTTGCTCCCGTTTACGTGGTCCCCAACTACGATTAATACCAGTCTTACCTGCGGTAATCGTCTGCCCTTCAATAGAGGTACGATCAATACTTGCATTTAAACTATCATAATAGCCATCACTATCCGTAGGCAAGCGAACTAAGCCGCTGAACGACTGTGCTTTTTGCTCTACTTTGAGGCTGCTAGTGAGCCGCCAGCCTTGATTAAACAAGTTAATATCGT
>JAYTHN010000495.1:0-7638 GCA_043732505.1 Methylotenera sp. | reverse complement strand
CTTGGTGCAAGGTGGCTAATAAACCTAGACGATTCGCTTTAAGTGCAGGGTCATCTGCATTCACCATCACGCTGTCAAAGAATACATCAACAGGCGCTTTTAATGCTGCGAGAGATTTAAGAGATGCGGTGTAGTCGCCTTGCTCAAATGCAGCGTCAGCTACTGGTTTCACTTTGCGTAATGCTTCATTGAGTGCAATTTCAGCGGGTTCTTGTAATAAATTAGCGTTCACTTCAGCTTTAACTTCGCCTTGAACTTTTTTTAGGATATTGCCTACACGTTTGTTAGCAGCCGCTAGAGCTGGGGCTTCATCTAAGGATGAAAATGTACGAACAGCCAATAAACGTTGTGGAATTTCACTTAAAAATTCTGGGTTGAGAGATAATACTGCATCAATTTCTTGTGGGCTTGCACCTTGCTCACACAGGCTACTAGCCAAACGGTCGTAAATAAATTCTGCTAATTTTTCTGAAGTGTTCGGATCAAGTTTAACTCCTACGGCTGATACACCATGAGTACCGGTTGGAATTGCAGTTGGTTGTACGCCTGAAGTAAAAAGAGTGTCACCGAAAACATCAGTGCTTTCTTTCAAAAGTTTATCTAATGGAAGTTTTTGCTCACTTAGAATGCGAATTACTCCAAGAGCGTGCCTTCTTAACGCAAATGGGTCTTTGTCACCAGTTGGAATATTGCCAATACCAAACATTCCCACTAAAGTTTCCAGTTTGTCTGCCAAAGCAACAACATTACCCACTTGATTACGCGGCAATTCATCACCTGAAAAACGTGGTTTATAGTGATCTTCAATCGCAAATGCTACATCATAATCTAAGCCTTCATATTGCGCATAATATCGCCCCATAATACCTTGCAACTCTGGAAACTCACCTACCATATCGGTGATTAAATCTGTCTTAGCCAGTTGTGCGGCTCTGTCTGCTTTAGCGGCTAATTCATCCCCACCGAGTTGTTGACCAATAGCTTTAGCAATTGCGCGAACACGCTCAGTACGCTCACCTTGTGAACCTAGTTTGTTGTGATAAACCACTTTATCTAAACTACTCAAACGACTCTCAAGTGTTTTTTTACGGTCTTGGTCAAAAAAGAATTTAGCATCAGCCAACCTAGGGCGCACCACACGCTCGTTCCCGCCAATCACTGCGCTAGCATCATCTGGGCTGATGTTAGACACAATCAAAAACTTGTTAGTTAGTTTTCCGCTTGCATCAATCAATGGGAAGTATTTTTGATTCGCTTTCATAGTCAGGATCAAACATTCTTGCGGCACTTCTAAATAAATCTCTTCAAACTGGCCGAGTAGCACATTCGGGCGTTCTACTAATGCAGTCACCTCATCCAATAACGCATCATCTTCAATCGGCTTTAGGTTTTGTTTTGCAGCTGCGTCATTCAGTTGACGTTCAATTTCTGCACGGCGGTCAGCAAAACTAGCAATCACAGCACCTTCATTTTTTAATTGATCAGAGTAACTATCGGCATGATTAATCACTATTGGAGAAATTGCCGCTTCAAATCTGTGACCTTGCGTGCTATTACCCGCAGTTAAACCAAGCGCGGTCACTGGGATTATTTCGCTACCATGTAATGCAACCAAGCCATGTACTGGGCGTACGAAATTCACGCTCTGCCAGCCATCGACTAGTTGGTAGGTCATTACTTTAGGAATTGGTAGTTTTGTTATCGCTTCATTCAATGCGATTTGCAAACCTTCTTTAAGCGCCACACCATTTTGCGTTACATCTAAAAATAAGGCTTCATTTTTACCGTCAGGTTGTTTGGTCAGCTTCGTCACAGCCGTTTCATCTAAACCCATACCGTTCAGACGTTTGATTAAAGCTGGTGTAGCGCTGCCGTTGGCATCCAAACCCACACTGACAGGCATCAGTTTCTGAGTAATAGTTTTATCTTTAGCTTGGGCTAATACGCGTATCACATGCACCGCTAAGCGGCGTGGTGATGCATAAGCTGCTACTTCATTGTCACTGCTAGTAAGCCCCTGTGTTTTAAGCGAATCGGCTAACAATTGTGCAAATGCTTCACCAAGTTTTTTAAGGGCTTTAGGCGGTAACTCTTCAACAAATAATTCTACAAGTAAGTTTTTTTCTGACATTTCTTTAATCCATCATTCCCGCTTAGGCAGAAATCTATTTTTTTTGGTGTTGTGTAATTAAGCGGCTTTTTTAGCTAATAGTGCTAGCACTTCTTCTGCGTGTTCTTTTTTAGCCATCGGGAAACCAAGTCTCGCACGGCTATCTAGGTAACTGGCGGCTACTGAACGCGCTAAATTACGGATACGGCCAATATAACTCGCACGTTCGGTCACACTGATTGCGCCGCGTGCATCTAGCAAATTAAACGTATGTGCAGCTTTTAACACTTGTTCATAAGCGGGTAGCGATAGTAGATTTTCAATCAAATGCTTGGCTTGCTTTTCATGCGCATTAAATGCGGTGAATAAAAAGTCAGCGTCTGAATGTTCAAAGTTGTAGTTACTTTGTTCTTTTTCATTTTGCAAATACACATCACCATAACTCAAGCCTTCTGTCCAAGTCAGGTTGTAAACATTATCTACGCCTTGCAGATACATGGCTAAACGCTCTAAGCCATAGGTGATTTCACCTGTGATTGGCTTGCAGTCAATACCGCCCACTTGTTGAAAATAGGTGAATTGTGTGACTTCCATACCGTTCATCCAGACTTCCCAGCCTAGACCCCAAGCGCCTAGCGTTGGATTTTCCCAGTCATCTTCTACAAAACGTATATCGTTCTTTTTTAAGTCAAAGCCAAGCGCTTCTAATGAGCCTAAGTAAAGCTCAAGAATATCAGCGGGCGCAGGTTTAAGCACGACTTGAAACTGGTAGTAATGCTGTAAGCGGTTTGGGTTCTCTCCATAACGGCCATCTTTTGGGCGGCGGCTAGGCTGTACGTAAGCGGCTTTCCATGGCTCTGGCCCTAGTGAACGTAAAAATGTAGCAGTATGTGAAGTGCCTGCTCCCACTTCCATGTCGTAGGATTGCAGTAGCGCACAACCGTGTTCAGACCAATAGTTTTGCAGGGTGAGAATGATTTGTTGGAAACTTAATGCCATTATTCAAATTTTATAAGCGTAAAACTTAATTTTACTTTGTTTTGCGCTTGCTTACCAAAAACTTAGGAAGCGCTACATAAATAAATCCCATTAAGCACAGAATTAAAAATAAGTGATTACCCCATCGTACATAAGGGGTGCTGCCAGAATAGCCTTGCGCCGCAACATTAAGCGTTGTTTGTGTGAAATGTGGCGCGTGTGCAAGCACATTGCCATGCGTATCTATCATTGCTGTTGCTCCAGTATTGGTAGCGCGTAACACCATACGGCCAGTTTCTAGTGCACGTGCTTGAGAAAACTGCATGTGTTGATAGGCTGCATAGGACTGCCCATACCATGCATCATTACTAATATTAACTAGCAAGGTTGCTGCAGGTAGCTGTCGAATAATTTCTTCACCAAATACATCTTCGTAGCACACGTTCACCGCTATTTTTTGATGATTTAATGTCATCGGCCTTTGGTGAATACTGCCGCGTGATAAATCACTTAGTGGCATGTTTAACCAATCACGATAGATCCAGCCAAATACTTGCTTTAATGGAATAAACTCACCAAAAGGAACTAAGTGGCTTTTTTGATAGATTTGACTAGCCGAGTCACCATAACTAATTGCGCTATTAAAATATTCACCAGTAATATTATTAAACTCCACCATGCCTATAATAATGTTGCCGCCATTTTTGCGCACATGTTCGGTGAATGCAGTTTTTATGCTGGTATCTAATTGGCTAGAAAGTACTGGCAGAGCGGTTTCTGGCAATATCACCAAGTCTGCTATCGTGTCTTGTACCATATTGACGTATAAATCTATGGTGTTTTGTGCAGTTTCTGGTGACCACTTTGTAGCTTGTGCAATATTGCCTTGTACTATCGCGGCTTTAATGGGCTCACCAATCGGCGTAGTCCATTCCACCCGCTTTAGTAAACTACCGCCTACCAATAGTACTAAAAATAAACCAATTGCATAGCACCGCCTAATATAGGTGCTGGTATCTTTATCTTTTAGTTTAATCAGCCATAAACTCAATAAGCTTGCGATAAAGACTGTAATAAGTGAAACACCGTATACCCCTATGATAGGTATATAACCAGCCAACGGGCTGGAGGGTAACTGTGAGTAACCCATAGTTAGCCATGGAAAGCCTGTGAAAATCCAACTTCTTACCCAGTCTGACAAAGCCCAAAACACTGGAATCGCTATTAATAATCTGTTCGCTTGATTGGCCGATAAGTACACGCTGAGTGCGCCAGCCGCGGCCATAAAAAGCGCCATAAAAGCGCATAATAAAATAGTGGCTACGCCAGCCATCAGCGCTGGCATATTGCCAAAGTCATGCAAGCTAATGTAAATCCAATAGATGCCAATACCAAATAAACCTAAGCCATAAATAAAGCCATCAATCGCGGCTTGTTTAGATATGCGGGCTTGATGCCAATAATAGAACAGGCCTATAAGCGATAAAATGCTTGCAGGATAAAGATAGTAGGGCGCAAAACCTAATACACAAAAAGCGCCTAGTAGAAATAATTTGAGAGACTTGATTAGTTTGGATGCAAATAAATTCATAGACTAAATTGTAGCTTGATACCACGTGATATAACAAAAATTAACAATATCAATTAAATTTTAACTGGCGTCATGATTGACATAGTGTGCCCATAAGTCATATATTGCATTTTGTAACAATCTGTATAACAACTACAAATAGCCGGCAGCAATCATTTAATACATCATGGAGAATAGAGATGAGTATGGGTTCAGAGTTTAAAGACTTTATATCAAAAGGTAACGTGATGGACCTAGCGGTAGGGGTCATTATTGGAGCGGCATTCGGTAAAATTGTAGATTCATTGGTGGGCGACGTCATTATGCCTATTGTAGGTAAGATTTTTGGCGGTTTAGATTTTAGCAATATGTTCATTGCGTTAAAAGAAATCCCTGCGGGTAACGCAGGGAATTATGCGTCATTAAAAGCAGCGGGTATTCCAATGCTCGCTTATGGTAACTTTATTACTATTGTGCTGAATTTTGTAATTTTAGCGTTTGTGATTTTTATGATGGTAAAACAAGTGAACCGGTTGAAAAAAGCAGAAGTTGCGGCGGCACCTGCAGCACCAGCAGAAGATATTGTGTTGTTACGTCAAATACGAGATTCACTTAAAAAGTAACAGTTGGCAGTTACGCGGTGAATAAAAAAGGGCTTAAAGCCCTTTTTTATGATCAATTAATTTTTAACTTATTATAAATCTGGTTTTACAGTTGACTCCTCATACTTTTGACCGTTGTCTGTGCCTTCAGAGCCGTCATTATTTAAAAATACTACGGTTACCACTTTGTCATCAATAAAATCCAACTCAGTGGTTTCATAATACGTACCATCTGGTGCGGTGTTAATAAAATGATATTGCCAAATTGAGGCGACCACTTTACTAGAACCTTTAACTTTTACGTCATCCGCTTTTGTGGGCTCACCAAACTGCGCGATTATTTTAGCTTTATCGAAACCATTGATTGCATTTACAAAATCTCTCTCAACAGTGGGAATTTCACTACTGGGACTTGGTGCATCATCAGCAATCGAAATATTAGCGAGTAAAATGTTTGAAAGTAAAAATCCAATTAAAGCGGCATATTTCATGGTTTATCCCCAAGTAACGGTTAAAAGTAGTAGCCAATTATCTATAAATGACTCAATTATTTTACAAGTACTTTTAAATTAAGCTTTCCTAAATTTAAGCGTTTTAAATTTTAAATACATGTAGATACAATATTAACCTGTATAAGAGCCAGTCAATAAACGTTTAGTTCAACCTATGCCAGTATAGGTTCATCTGCAGGCTAACCATTGATAACTTAATTAAGATAATCCAATTGTTATACGCGTTAATTTTAAACTAAGTTAACTCAGCTAGCACAGGTAAAACTTCTACCATCATGGTGTGTAGGCGACGACTATCAGCACGCAACACTTTAAATCTCATACCATTTAGCGTAATTTCTTCATCTCGTTTAGGTAAGTGTCCAAATTGATGTACGACCAAGCCGCCAATCGTTGAAAACTCCTCATCACTTAATGCGGTGCCCACAATTTCATTAAAGTCAGCAATTTCCGTGAGTGCTTTTACGCGATATTGGCCATCAGCATTTTGAATAATATTATCTTCATCTTCATCGTAATCGTACTCATCTTCAATATCGCCAACAATTTGCTCGAGTACGTCTTCAATGGTGACCATGCCAGCTACACCTCCGTATTCATCCACTACAATGGCAATATGATTACGGTTACTACGAAACTCTTTCAGCAATATATTCAATCGCTTAGCTTCAGGAATAAATACAGCAGGTCGCAACATGTCCCGCACTTCAAAGTCTTCGCCCGCGTAATAACGCAACAGATCTTTGGCAAGTAAAATGCCTATCACATCATTTTTGTTGTCTTCAATCACTGGAAACCGCGAGTGAGCGGTTTCAATTACATGGGGAATAAACGTTTCGGGCGCGTCGGTAATGTCAATAACATCCATCTGCGAGCGTGGAATCATGATGTCGCGCACTTGCATCTCGCTTACTTGCAATACACCTTCTATCATGGCGAGTGAATCTGCGTCCATCAGGCTATTTTCATAAGCGCCATGCAAAAGCTCAACAAGCTGCTCGCGGTCTTCAGGCTCGCGCAATAAAAAATTGCTCAAACGCTCTAATAAGCTGGGCTTATTTAAATTTGATTTGTGACTTAACTTTTCCGGGTCGGAAGCCATTTAGTTGGCACTCTATATAATGAGGTAAGGTGAAGCATACCCTAATTTAATGACAATTGCAGTTTCCAAGCCTTCCATAAGCTCAGCTTGCGCCTCTATCTCGTGGTCATAACCGTGCAAATGCAAAATACCATGCACTGTTAAGTGCGCATAATGTGCCTCGAGAGATTTATTTTGTGACTTAGCTTCAGCCTCAATCACAGGCGCACATAATATTATGTCGCCAATTAAATGGGGCTCTTCAGCCAGTGGAAACGTTAATACGTTGGTCGCATAATCCTTACCGCGGTAGAGTTTATTTAACTGGCATCCTTCTTGCACGCCAACAATCCGTATCATTACCTCAGAATCAATATTAAGTGCAGCTTTCGCCCATTTACTAAATTGGACTTGTGTAGGGAGCTTTGTCTGTTGACTAGCGTACTGAACGTTTAAATGTAGTTGAGGTATCATTTGTTAAATTGGGTTTTATAATGCTTTTAGTTTTATGTTGTGTGTTTTTAACGCAATATCGGATAAAAATATTGTACAGTCAAATGGTTAAGTGAGTTGCATACAAATCTAGTGCATTTTTAGGATTGATCAAAGTTATCAAAATTAAACAAAATACTAGAATTCACTACATGGATGGTATGCGCGTAGTCTTTGCTTTTATGGGCATAATGCTTCATCTAGCTTTTTGGTATATTTTAAATCCAGAAGAACTAGCATCAGTAAAAACCATTAATTATTCGAACGATTTTTTTTGGATAGCAGAAGGAATT
>JAYTHN010000494.1:0-2240 GCA_043732505.1 Methylotenera sp. | reverse complement strand
TGCGGACTATTAAAGTATAAAAGCTGTGCATAGTAAAATGATTCATCAGTTAGTTAACTGAAGGAATATTTTTTTCAACTAGAGTCAAATCCATCATTAATGATGTCCTGATTTTGATAAATGGTTTAAATGACAATAGTGTTGAAATTATGTCACATCCCTAGCACTAAAAAGCACAATTATTAGTAACTTATTGATTTCTATAGATAAATATATAGATATTATTGGCATTTAACTTGCACACAATAATACTGTGAATGGTATTTATCTACTAAATAAGGTGTGCTGAAATGAAAGTGCAAATTGAAAAGCAAAATTGGAATACAATAATTGATGTTATCCAACGGTCATATTCAATAAGAAAGCATATTGATTTTTTTAGGTGGCAACAAGATTACGTATCAAATGTTGTCCCACATGACGTTTTGATTGCAGTATGGGGTGATTTTAGCAAGGGCATACTAAATTATGATGTTTGTTCTAAATTGCCAGGTATTCGTACACAATCATTAAGAGAATCGCCTGGACATATTGATAATCTGATGACCAATCTTTACAAAAAGTGGCTCGTGAATAGTGAACGTTGGTATTCAATCAATAACTTTGCTACTGAAATTGATGCAGATGAGTTGCCAATATTTAACAATCAATTGTCTGATATAAATTCATTATTGGTTTACGGTATACGTGACATGCGCGGTAATAACGATTGCCTCTATATTTTTATGGATCGCAAGAGTGAGTTTGAAAGTTGCAGTTCAATATTAGGGATGTTGATTCCTCATATCGATGCAGCTTTACGAAGAGTTGAGTGCCTCGAAAGTGACATGGACGACGATGAGTTGTCTGAGTATCATGTGCAGGGGTTGAGCGATAGAGAGCATGAAATTATTCACTGGGTAAGATTAGGTAAAACCAATTATGAAATAAGTATGATTTTAAGCATTAGCCCTAATACAGTTAAAAATCATTTAAAACGGATTTTTAGTAAATTAGATGTGTCATCTCGCGCGCATGCTGTGGCGACTTATGTGCCTCCTAAGTTAAATTAATCACTATGTTTAGTTGAAGCTTAAATATTAACGATAAGAAAAGTAAATGGCTTACGGACAATCTAACTCTAGAATGTTGCTACAAAGACGTAGCAACTTAAGTAATATGATTCAGCAAGCACTTGATGGTGCGGCTGTAATTGGTATTACATGGATACTTGTGCGTCTTCATTATGGAAGTATTGGTGGGCCAACATCACCTTACATGGTGATGTTGCTTTTGTTGTTGGGTATTTTGGCTGTTACTTACGATAGATTTGCCATATATAGAAGTAATGCACATTTTCTAGACAAAGCTTTAAATTTATTAAAAGCATGGACACTAGCTTTCCTACTATTAGTAGTTCTTGCTTTTTTAGCAAAACAAAGCCAAACATATGCAAGGTCACTCATTGGTCAACTTTATGTAATAGGTTACTTTACACAGTTGATGTTGCACTCTCTCGTTAGGACAATTTATAAAAAAATAATATTTCATTCGCAGCAACATGAAAAAGTGATTATCGTAGGTCAATGTCGTCTGGCAAATCATCTGCAACAAAAAATTTCTGGTAACCCATGGATTGGAGAGGAAGTCATTGGTTGTGTAAGGCTTCCTAAGGATGTTGACCCTCCTATTCTGTCAAGGTTTTCAACTAGAGTTTTAGGCAATATTGAAGATTTACCTGCGTTAATTGATCGATTCGATATTACTGCAATCTATGTAGTAACGCCCCTAGAGTCATCTAAAGTATTAGAGGACATGTATAAGTCTGTATTAGAAAAACATGTTTCTATTCATTGGATTCCGGATATTTTTTCCTTGCGCTTAGTTAATCATAGCGTCAGGGAAATTTCTGGTATCCCAGTAATTACCTTGTCAGAGACTCCACTAATAGGAACACGATTACTACTAAAATCAATTGAAGACGTAGTGTTATCCTCTTTTATATTATTAGCGATTAGCCCAATATTACTTGGCATTGCGATTGCTATTAAGCTAGATAGTCAAGGCCCTGTGTTTTTTAGACAGAACCGAACAGGTTGGGGCGGAAAAGTATTTAAAATTTGGAAGTTTCGCAGTATGCACGTTCACCAAGTTGAAAGTGGTAAGCTAAAGCAAGCAGAGAAAAATGATAGTAGAATCACTCGGGTTGGCGCTTTTATTCGTAAAACTAGCCTCGATGAACTGCCACAAATATTCAATGT
>JAYTHN010000493.1:0-2247 GCA_043732505.1 Methylotenera sp. | reverse complement strand
GAGCTTTAGTTGAAATTTAAAGTTGCTATTGTCGTTCAAAGACCATATCCCAAACGCCATGCCCAAGCTTGATACCACGATTTTCAAACTTAGTCAGTGGCCTATAGCTAGGTTTTTCAGCATATCCAAGCGTTAACTCAGTGGCGGTGTTTTGCAATTGTGGCTCACCGCTTAATATTTCCAACACCCACTCAGCATATTCTTGCCAATCCGTCGCCACATGCAAATAGCCGCCTACTTTTAACTTAGCACATAGCAGTTTTACAAACCCAACTTGAATAAGCCTGCGTTTATGGTGGCGCTTTTTATGCCAAGGATCTGGAAAGAAAATATGCACTCCATCTAAGCTTGCATCGGCCAACATGTTTTGCAGGACTTCAACGACATCGTGCTGAATAATACGAATGTTAGTGAGCTCGCTCTCTTCAATGAGCTTAAGTAAAGCACCTACACCTGGTGTGTGCACTTCAGCCCCTAAAAAGTCACAATCTGGCATGGTGTGTGCAATATTGGCGGTAGTTTCACCCATACCAAAACCGATTTCTAGTATTTTGGGTGAATTTTCACGGAGATATACTTGGTTCAAATCAAGCTGTTTTGCCTCGTAACTGATACCAAATTTAGGCAACCCAGTTTCTAGCGCGCGTTCTTGGCCTTTAGTCACTCGGCCTTGGCGTAATACAAAACTGCGAATACGACGATTTTTTAAGGCTTCTTTATTCAAACCTTCTTTATCGGCAAGTTCTTCAGGGCTGTCTAGCTGGGGTTTAATATCTTCTGTCATAACAATCATTATACTTTTAATGACACTAAGTTGAACGGCGGCTGGTTATAAAGTGTGCGATTTATCTCCGCTAACAAAGCCTATCAGCGGTTCATCTATATTTTTAGTAAAGCCTATTACCTTAAATAAATCGCCCATTTCAGCAGGCGACAATAGTTTTTGTGCGGCGGCGGCGAGTGGTGCATATTTCGCCATATCATGCGGTGATACTTGAGCCATTACATCCAAAATGCCGCAGTTCATTAAAAACTGTGCCTGGCTGCAAAACCCAGCTAAAGCCAGACCATTATTAACGCCTGTGTAAGCAATATTACTAAAATCCACATGGGCGGTAATATCTTGCAAACCAACGTAAATCAGCGGTTCAGTATGTGCGTAATGTTGATAGTGGCACATAAGCGTGCCTTGATTGCGTTGCGGATGATAATACTCACGAGCAGAAAAGCCATAATCAATCATTACAATTGCGCCGTGTTGCAACATATTAGCCAAGCTGGCAATCAGGCCACTAGCTGCTGGGCAAAATTCTGTGAGGTAGCCTTCTGGCAAATCAAGTTTAATCACATCTGCATGTAAGCTTTGATTGTCCAGCACTCTATCTTGCCACGCAAACCCTTCACCCTCAATGACAACACCGCGCTCATTTAAGCCATTGGCTGTTATGTGAATAATATATGCTGGTATGGCATCTAATACTTCATTGCCAATCACGGTTCCACTGAAACTTGTTGGTAGTACATTTAACCATTCGATCCGCTGAATTAAATCCTGTGATAGATTTTTCTGTAAGGTTTCAAGCTGAACTTGGCGCAAGTGGTCACTTACTTCCAGTATAAAATACTTAGCTGGCACAGCTTTTAAAGCTGGCTCTAGGTCTGCTAAGGTGAGCAATATGTCTGCAGCCAGCTTACCCGTGCCTGCGCCTAATTCAAGAATATTGCCATTCGTTAACAGCAAAACCTGCGTGATTTGATTAGAGAGCGTTTGCGCAAACAAAGGTGAAATCTGTGGCGCGGTCACAAAATCTCCACCTCCGTGCTTAGCATCACCGAACTTTTGATTACCTGCACTGTAATAACCTAGGCCAGGCGCATACAAAGCAAATTGCATAAATTGTGCAAAATCTATCCAGCCAGCAGCTTTTTCAATCTCAAATTGAATCAATTCAACAAGTTGTTGACTATGTATTTTGGCATCAAACGATGGTGTGGGCAATGTACTCATAGAGTTATATTATAATAGTTAATATTTCAGATTGGATAATACGTGGTAACAAACAATACAAATAAAGTAGTGCTCATTACTGGCGGTGCGAAGCGCGTAGGCGCAGCAATCTGTCGCAAGTTACATGCAGAAGGTTTTAACCTGATGATTCACTACCGAAGTTCAATCAATGAAGCACGTGCGTTACAAGCTGAGTTGAGTTTGCAGCGTCCTAATTCGGTAGCGATTATTCAGGGTGA
>JAYTHN010000492.1:0-2251 GCA_043732505.1 Methylotenera sp. | reverse complement strand
TTCGGATCCACTCAATATATTTATTTATGAGATTATCAAAAGGTAAAATTTATAAAATTCTACAACATGCACCATTTAAGTGTTTGGAGTTCTGATGAGTGCACTATCAGTTGTTCATGCACAGGCACTGTGGATGTTTATGTATAACGAATTAAGCTACTATCAGCGCATAACTATTATTGCAATTTTGTCTACGTGCACTACAGGTCCATATTAACCTCAACAAGTAAACGTAACTAATTTACTTAAATCTTTAAGTGCTTAGGTCAGCAACTGACAGTACAATATTTTTTTCATTGGATTATAAGAAAGAGTCTTGTGGTTCACTTTAGTCCGTTCAACGACGACGAATGTCTAATAAGACATCAATGAATGCTATTGCTTAATTGGCTTCAGTTCCGTATTCATGAACATAATTTACATTTTATTGTCGGAATTTATACACAGTTTGGTATATTCACCGTGAAAGCATAATTAAAAATTTAAAACAGAGAGAGACATCATGACAAATGTATTCAGAAAAATTTCAACTTTAATTTCAATCCTAATATTCTTAGGTATTGCTAGCAATGTATTGGCAGGAGAATATGAAGGCTCTTGGCAATTGTATGACACACATGGCGGCGGATTTGAGGCTATACTAAGTAATGATGGTAGTGCTTCCGGTACACATGGTGACTCAATGAAACATGGTACTTGGAAAGAAGTTGAAGATGCCGTAATCATTAGTTGGAAGACTGGATGGACTACACGCATCGCTAAACAAGGTAATAAGTATATTAAAACTTCATATAAGCCTGGCACAACTATTAATGACGCACCAATGGATACTTCAGAAGCCAAGAAAAAAAATTAGATATTGAATTTGAAAATAATAAACTTAGTTTATCTAGGCTTATTGTTTTCGTTTACAAGCAATTCTGATTTTACATAATGAATTGCTGTTTTGAGCCGCTTATGGTCCAAAAATAATCAGGTCGAAGTTAATATTCGGCCTGAGTAGAAATTACACCTCACTTTGCTCAGCCATTTCTAAAGCGTCATCTGCTTCAATTCCCAAATAGCGTACAGTACCCTCAAGCTTAATGTGGCCTAGCAATAATTGTACTGCTCTCAGGTTCTTAGTTCGACGGTAAGTCAGAAATGCTTTAGTTCTTCGCTTCGTGTGAATGCCATTCTTACTTGGATCAAGACCAATCTGTTCTACCCAGTGATTAACTATTCTTGCATATTGTCTGGTTGATAAATGTGGCGAATCATGAATCCGACTTAGAAATAGATAGCTATCATATCCAAGATGTTTATGATTAATCCACTGAGCTACAGAGTTGCGAGTTTGTTCTGTGATTTCAAATTGAACAGGGCGGCTCGTTTTCTGCTGCTTGAAATCACTCTTGAAGATACTCTGCCTCCATGTGATATTTCTCTCAATTTGAGCTTTACTAAATCACAACCATGAAGCTTACTGTCTAGAGTTAGATTAAAAAGTGCAAGGTCACGAACACAATGTGATAACCCCAGTCTTTTTAAATTAACCTATGCTTCAGGCTTGTATTAGGGCATTTGATTTTAGCTATGATTTGCTTCGTTACGATCATCTGTATTCCTTTCGGAATACAACATATCAAATTGGCTGGTATTGCTTTTGCACTGATTGGTAAAACGATCATTGATAAGGGGTAAATCGTACATATAACAAATGAATTGCTCAGGTTGTATTGGAATCAAATGAAAAATATCAACGCCTCGATTAATAATTACATTAGACTTGTTATAATTATCATAGGTGCTTGAGAATTAGCGAGCTTTGTAATTGCTTCCTCCTTCAGACAATTAATTATGGCCCGCTCAATGAGTGGGCCACATTTATTTAGGCTTCGTAAAGTTTTGTTTATTAGAAGTTTGAAGAGGATTTTAGTTAAATTTCAAATATGTTGATTTGAGGTATCCTGTTTGCTTGATTGTTAAGTTTGAGTTTCCTATAGCAAACCCTCATGATAGACAATTTCTGTCCAAAGCAGACATTTTGATGAGCCATGGCAGGCTCATCAAATCAGTCGAATCTAGTAAGTGGATTTGCATCATTTTGTTGGATAGGAAATGCTAGGTTTAAAGTTTGCTGTATCAACTACATAATTTCCATATTTTAAACTGTCGTGAAACACATTTTTTCTGTTAGTTGTTCCATAATGCTGTCCAGAACCATTCATTAGAACTTACAGGTTTTTTTAGTTATAAATATTTTATAAAG
>JAYTHN010000491.1:0-7737 GCA_043732505.1 Methylotenera sp. | reverse complement strand
CATCAAACTCGCATACACCACCTGGAATGCCGGCGCGCTGTTTGATGCTCATGAGCCATTCATTAGCCCGTAATATTTGACCAAGCTTAGTCGTTTCGGAACGCAACGCCTCTGTAGCGCTGTTAATATCATCCAAGATACCATCCAATATTTTTGGCGCAATGGCAGGGTTGCCTTTTAGCATCAACATAACTGTTTTTTGGCGGTCTAGTTCTTGTAGTAAATCTAGTTTTAATTCCGCACGATCCACTACATCTAGAATTTGTAGTAACGTAATTAAAGCGCAATGATGATGTACTTCATGGCCAGCTTCTACATTATGTAAAACTTTGGCGAATAAATCTTCAACACGTAATAATGTTCGTATGCGTTCATTAAAAGGATAATCGTAGCTGGCCATGTTTTAAGTGCAGTTTTAGCCCGTTAGCCTAAATTTTGCTTAATTGTGAACGGAATTAGTATTAAATTCAAAGTTAAACTTGTGGATGAAAAAGTTGAATAGAATTATTCAATTTATTTGCTAACTATGCAAGTTTTAATGAACTTTTTATGGATATTAGCTACTTTTTGTATTAGTTCGGTCAACGTGCCGTTATTTTCAATCACTTCATCGGCAAGCGCTAATCTAGTTGACCTAGAAACTTGAGCATTCATCATCGTTTTTACTTGTGTTTCACTCAACTGACTACGTACCATTGCGCGTTTAATTTGTAGGCCTTCATCACAATCAATCACAAGAATTTGCTTTGCAATGCCGGTATAGCGATTGTTTTCAAATAATAGCGGCACTACTAATATTTGATAACTGGGGTGTAATTCACTTTCGTTTTCAACTAGCTTTTTTAGTGCACTGGCATGAATTGCAGGATGTAATATGGCTTCAAGTTTATGACGCTCTATTGCATTTTCAAATATATGCGCACGTAACTTTACTCGATTAAGTCCGCCGTCCGCCATCAAAAAATCAGCACCAAAAGTTTGGCGTATTTCGGCTAACAGTGACTCGCCAGTGGCGCTCAGTTGGTGTGAAAGAGCGTCAGTATCAACAATGGGCACGCCCAATAATGCAAACTGTTTTGCAGCTTCGCTTTTACCAGAACCTATTCCGCCAGTCAGGGCAATAATGGACATTTGAATAAATGCTTATCAAGTAAAAAGAGTATTAAGTGAGATAAAAGCTAGTAAGCTGCTGGCCAAAAAACAGTGCTGCAATACCGCCAATTGCTAAAAATGGCCCAAATGGCATTGGTGTTTCACGACCACGTTTGGCAAATACGATTAAAGCAATACCAATAACCGCGCCTAATACGGACGATAATAATATAACTGCGGGTAATAATTGCCAGCCAAACCATGCGCTTATTGCTGCCAGTAATTTAAAATCGCCATACCCCATACCTTCTTTGCCAGTGACGATTTTAAATAACCAGTAGATAGACCATAAAATAAAATAACCTGCAATTGCGCCGAGTACGGCAGATTTTAAATCAGTAAACCCTGTATTTAAGTTAAATAATAAGCCCAACCACAATAGCGGTAAGGTAATGTCATCAGGGAGTAATTGTGTATCGAAGTCGATAAATGTGAGTGTAATAAGCGCAAAAACAAAAATCCAAGCAAATAAGGTAGTGCTGTTGTAACCAAATTTCCAACTGACTAAGCCGATTAAGATGCCAGTAAGCGTTTCTATTAAAGGATAACGCATGCTGATTCGCGCCTTACATCCACGACATTTCCCTTTTAAAAATACGTAACTAATAACAGGGATATTTTCTAACTCAGAAATCATATGCCCGCATGATGGGCACGCAGACCGCGGTTTTGCCAATGTATATTTGCTTGTTTCTGGGATTGCTTGTCCTTGAAGTTCAAGGCAGTTGTGATGCCATTCACGTTCCATCATTTTTGGTAATCTATGAATCACCACATTGAGAAAACTGCCTACCATTAAGCCGAAAATAATACTGATGCCAATGAAAATAGGACTATTTTGTTGCAGTAATTCAGAGATTTCAATGAATGCATTCGGCATATCTATCCTTATTTTTTCTTATATTAGGTGCTAAATAACTTGTTTTCTATAAGTGGCTCGTAAACTAAATGCATCATCGCATCGTTAAATATTTGTGGCAATCAATCCTTCAAATCATTACAGCTACTTGAAATTTACATGAGCTGCCCGCAAATATGTTTTAAATTAGTATTATAATCAAAATAAGTAATAAGGAAATATAATGACAGAAATCACCAATCAATCCAATAAAGCCGAGTTTTCACATGCTGAATTTGCCCATCCTGAATGGGATGAGCCTATTGTTTGCCGTGTTGAAGTGGATTTGCCTGCTTGGTTGTCACAACTGGCTGGTGGCCGTGATTGGGAGGTATATGCAGAAGATGAAGAGGAAAATTGTATCAGTTTTGCGATGCGTCAAAATTCAGCACAAGGCCCAACGGTAGAAAGCACTATCATAGAAGGCAAACTAGTTTCTGACCCTGCTTTAGCCCCTGCCCCCCAGTTAGGGCAAAGGCTGGCTGAAGTGACTTTGTATCATAATGGCTATGCCTTAGTAGATGTCGATGGCAGTTTTTTATTTGATGGCTCACTCACATCGGGTACAAGTGATTGCGCACATTTAACTTACTATCATGCGGATAGTGGTGAAAAAATTACACTGAATTAATCACCTGCTTGCTGTTTTAACTGTTTTTTAGTAGTTTCTTGAAACAGCAAATTTCGCTAAAGTAATCATCGCTTGTTTGTAGCTTGAATCTGAGAAGTGCGCTATTGCAGCGCAAGCTAATTCAGCTTCGCTTTCTGCTACCTTGTGCACGTGTTGTAAAGCACCAGTACGTTCAACTGCACTTAACACGGTCGCTAGATCATCTAATCCACCACGCTCAATCGCATTTTTAATAGCAGCTGCTTCACTAGCGTTACCGTGACGCATTGCATAGAGCAGAGGCAATGTAGGTTTGCCCTCATTCAAGTCATCCCCCAAATTCTTACCAATTTCAGCGGTATTACCACTTAAGTCCAACACATCATCAATTAGCTGAAAAGCAGTGCCGATATGCATGCCATATCGGCTAAGAGCCTGTTCGTCAGAGGCTGAAGCACCGCTTATGATTGCACCTAAGCGTGTAGCAGCTTCAAATAATTTGGCCGTTTTGTAATGAATTACTTGCAAGTAAGCTTCATCGCTGATGGCAGCATTGTGAATATTCAGTAATTGCAATACTTCGCCTTCGGCGATCACGTTAGTAGCATTGCTTAACACTTCCATTACGCGCATATTTTGCACGGCCACCATCATTTGAAAAGCGCGAGAATAAACAAAGTCGCCAACTAATACGCTCGCAGCATTCCCGAATATTGCATTCGCAGTATTTTGTCCACGTCGTTTTGATGATTCATCCACTACATCATCATGTAATAAAGTGGCGGTATGAATAAACTCCACTACTGCAGCAAGTTGGTGATGCTGAGGTTTTATTTCGCCAAATAACCCGGCAGAAAGTAGAACCAGCATAGGGCGCAGCCGTTTTCCACCGCTATTAATAATGTAATGTGCTACCTGATTAACTAAGCTAACATCAGATTTGAGTGAGTGCTGAATGACCGTATTCACGGCTATAATATCGTTAGTAATGCTGGACTGAATAGACTGTAGTTGGCTGGAGCTTTGCGTCACAATAATGAACCTATAAAAGTAACAATTATTTTATCACAGCCGACTTTCACACATTGCATATGCTTAAACTGTTTGTGCATAAATGGTGCAATAATGGTGTATCAGAATAAGCACTGGAATATTTTGATATAGCTTGCGATTATGGTTTGCTTTGTGTGATTATTTGCGTATAATGCGCGATTCTTCTGAATTATGAGTTAAAGGCATAATCATGTATGCAGTAATCAAAACTGGTGGTAAGCAATATCGCGTAATTGCAGGCGAGAGATTGAAAGTTGAGAAGCTTGAGGTTGAAGTTGGCGGTATTGTTACGCTAAATCAAATATTAATGGTTTCGGATGGCGATAAAACCACTATCGGTTCACCTATCATTAAAGGTGCTACTGTTAAAGCAACTGTGCTTTCTCATGGCCGTGGTGACAAGGTAATGATTTTCAAATTCCGTCGTCGTAAACATTATCGTAAAACACAAGGCCATCGCCAAAGTTTTACTGAAATTAAAATTGAAACAATCGCTGCTTAATTAGTTATAGCTCATTAACAGATAAGTTAATGATTAAGGATTAGAGAAAAATGGCACACAAAAAAGCAGGTGGTAGTTCACGTAACGGTCGCGATTCACACGCACAAAGATTAGGCGTTAAAGCTTTCGGTGAGCAAGTGGTTTCAGCAGGTAGTATTATTGTGCGTCAGCGCGGCACAAAAATGCATGCCGGTGAAAATGTAGGCATGGGTAAAGATCATACTTTATACGCTAAAGCTGACGGTAAAGTGGCTTTTGCAATTAAAGGCGCATTAAAACGCCACACTGTTAGTATTATTGCTACTGTTTAGGTTAAATTGATTTTATTAAAGCCTCATCGTTTGATGGGGCTTTTTTATTTGGTAAACTGTACATATGAAATTTATAGACGAAGCAACGATTAAAATATTCGCAGGCGACGGTGGTAACGGCGTTGCTACGTTTCGTCGTGAAAAATATGAGCCTATGGGCGGCCCTAGTGGCGGTGACGGCGGTCGCGGTGGTTCGATTATTATTGAAGCAGACCGTAACATCAATACTCTAGTCGATTATCGCTATACGCGCGTTTTCCGTGCACAACGCGGTGAAAATGGCCGTAGTGCTGAGTGTTATGGCGCTAAAGGCGATGACATGTTGTTACGTGTACCCGTCGGTACTGTGATTTCAGATAAAGCCAGTGAGCAATTGCTGGTCGATTTGAGTGAACATGGTCAACGCGCGCAAATGGCATCAGGTGGTAAAGGCGGTTTGGGTAATGTACATTTTAAATCAAGCTTGAATCGTGCGCCGCGCCAATGTACAAAAGGCGATGCAGGTGAAGAGTTTGAGCTTTATTTAGAGCTTAAAGTACTTGCTGATGTTGGTTTACTAGGCATGCCGAACGCAGGTAAGTCTACTTTTATTCGTTCAGTTTCAGCAGCAAAACCAAAAGTGGCAGATTATCCATTTACTACCTTACACCCTAATTTGGGCGTTGTAAGTGTGGACACTGAGCGTAGCTTTGTGATTGCCGATATTCCAGGCATTATTGAAGGTGCGGCTGAAGGCGCTGGTCTTGGACATCAATTTTTACGTCATTTGCAGCGCACATCGTTGCTATTGCATATCGTTGATATTGCACCCTATGACGAAGCAGTTGACCCAGTACATGAAGCTAAAGCAATAGTTGAAGAGCTCAGAAAGTATGATGAATCACTTTATGATAAACCACGCTGGTTGATTCTGAATAAAATTGACATGCTGCCCGATTCAGAAAAAGTTGTAAAACAATTTGTGAAAGATTACGGCTGGAATGGCCGTGTATTTTCGATTTCTGCGATTAGTGGCATCGGTTGTAAAGTACTTACTTATGCCATCATGCAGCATATTGAAGAAAATAGGCATTTGGCTGATGATGCGCTTGATTACGAGTTGAACAATATGGGTTTGATTAATGAAGGTGCGGCGACTAAAACAGTGACAAAAAAAGACGCTTAACATGAGTGCTTTAGAACTTCAGTCAATAGAACCGCAGTCAATATTGTCCAAGTCTTTGCTGTTAGATGCAAAAGTCATTGTCGTGAAAGTTGGGTCTAGCTTAGTGACCAATGATGGCAATGGCTTAGATCGAGTTGCGATTGCGCAATGGGTTTCGCAAATTGCTACACTGGTGAAGCAAGGCAAGCATATTGTATTGGTTTCTAGCGGGGCAGTGGCTGAAGGCATGCAACGTTTAGGTTGGAAAAAACGCCCAACGGCAGTGAATGAATTGCAAGCGGCGGCCGCCGTGGGGCAAATGGGTTTGGTACAAATGTATGAAAGTTGCTTTAGTGAACATCAACTTCATACGGCACAAGTGTTGCTAACGCATGATGATTTAGCCGACAGAAAGCGTTATCTCAATGCGCGCAGTACCTTACGTACGCTACTAGATTTAAATGTAATTCCAATTATTAATGAAAACGATACGGTCGTGACCGATGAAATTCGTTTTGGTGATAACGATACTTTAGGTTCGTTAGTTGCTAACTTGATTGAAGCTGATACCTTAGTCATTTTAACCGATCAACAAGGGCTTTATTCTGCTGATCCACGTAAGGACAAAACTGCAAAATTTATACAGCATGCACTCGCTGGCGATGTTGCATTAGAGCAAATGGCAGGCGGGGCAGGCAGTATTGTTGGCACTGGCGGCATGTTAACCAAAATACTGGCTGCTAAACGTGCTGCGCGCAGTGGTGCAAATACTGTGATTGCATCAGGCCGCGAAGCCGATGTGCTGGTACGTTTAAGTGCGGGTGAAGTCATCGGTACGCATTTACAAACCACAGAAATGAAAACCACTGCACGCAAGCAATGGCTTGCAGATCATTTGCAATTGCGCGGTAAACTAACCTTAGATGCTGGTGCTGTTAAAGTGATTAAGCAGGATGGAAAAAGCTTATTACCGATTGGCGTAATTGCGGTTGAGGGTAATTTTGAACGTGGTGAAGTTGTGGCCTGTTGCGACATTAACGGTATAGAAATTGCCCGTGGTTTAGTCAATTATTCAGCCAATGAAGCACTGCGTATTATGCGAAAATCCAGTAAAGAGATTGAAAAAGTGTTGGGTTATGTGGAAGAGTCAGAGCTCATACACAGGGATAATTTGGTTTTACTCTAATTAACCGCAATGCTTTAATTTTTTTGGCACATTAAACTTAAAACATATTTGACTTAAAACATTGTTGACTCAAAAAAAGAATAGAAGGAATTTCGATGGAAAAACAACCTTTAGTAGCCATCATTATGGGGTCTGATAGTGATTGGCCCATTATGAAAGCGGCTGCGCAAATGCTAGCAGATTTCGATATTCCTTACACTGCTGATGTTGTTTCAGCACATCGTACCCCTGACCTAATGTTTAGTTTTGCTGAAACAGCCGCTAATAAAGGTTACAAAGTGATTATTGCAGGCGCTGGAGGCGCAGCGCATTTGCCAGGCATGGTTGCGGCTAAAACGACTTTGCCTGTACTCGGTGTGCCAGTGCCATCTAAACACCTACAAGGCCAAGATTCATTATTGTCTATCGTGCAAATGCCTAAAGGCATTCCAGTCGCTACGTTTGCAATTGGTGAGGCTGGTGCTGCAAATGCTGGATTGTTTGCGGCTTCTATATTAGCTAATCATGATGCATCCTTAGCAAAAAAACTATCTGAGTTTCGTACTAAGCAAGCAGACAAAGTCCAATTGATGGTGCTTACTGAAAAGCCTTAGTTCGATGTTGAATGAATAGAATTAACTCTTAATAATTGCCGATTAATCTTTAAAAATAAACTAACTAGAAATACGCATTCAATTTATGAGTAATGAAAACTTAGACAACCCGCAACTGATTTTGCCATCTGCCATGTTAGGCATGCTAGGAGGCGGTCAGCTAGGCCGATTTTTTGTGATTGCAGCACATGAAATGGGTTATCGCGTTACAGTATTAGACCCAGATAACAATAGCCCAGCGGGAAAAATAGCTGATGTACATATTTGTGCAGCTTTTGATGACAAAAT
>JAYTHN010000490.1:0-2264 GCA_043732505.1 Methylotenera sp. | reverse complement strand
AGTTATTTCTTATCAAAAAATGATGCTTAGCTAGAGTTAAACCAATTAACTCACTCAACTTTAGCCAAGTGCAAACAAAATTAATGATTATTTTGTTTCTTTAATACTTCTTTTGCATCACCATATTTTTGCTCAGTCTTTCCCACGACTTGCTTACTCACCCCTTTAATTTGTTGCTCTTTATTACCGACTACCTTCCCAGCCGCTTCCTGCAATTTACCTTCAACATTTTTAATCGTACCTTTGATCTGATCTTTATTCATGACACTTACCTTTTCATTAATTACAGATTACTCTGCTGAAGCTCAAATATAAGCTTAATGTTATTGCTCTACTGTGCGGTGGCTAACCCAATATAAATAAAGTTAGTCGACTACATAATATTCAACTATGTGTGCATCCGCACAGAATAAAAAAATCAACTGGATTAGTATTATCAATTTAGAGGTAATAATGATCATTCGTTCTAATAAAAAAATAGAAGAAGTCGTCAGTATGGGGGTTAAGCTATCTCTTAAAAATGAGTTTATTCAGGCAACTTATATGATGAAAAAAGCCGGCGTGCCGCACCATGTTATTATGCGAGTTTTATATGATCAAGATAAAGTTAGAGATACCGATAGGAGTGAGATTAAACAGTTTGGTTAGTGCTTATATCAACACTCATAGTGTAAAGAGTTGATTTAAGTTAAATCATGAGGCCGAGTTAATTAGAACGCATAGGATTGAATGACAGTTGAAGCGTGATATCTTAGTAATGCAATCACATCTGTGTTGATTTGAATAATCCTAAGAATAAATATAATGTGGACAACTCCAGCAGCTACTGAAATGCGTTTTGGCTTTGATGTAACAATGTACGTAATGAATAAATAATTAGTACCACCGAATCAAACAGCCTGCTCAGAAATGAGTGGGTTTTTTTACTACTAAACTTATCAATAAATTAGTGTTTTATAAGCAAGCTTATGTGTTTAAATAATGTTGAGTTAAACGCACTTTACCAAGTGAATAGATTGATAATTGATGGACATAATATTTGCTAATGTAATGATATTGGAAATATCCCGCTTCGCGCAGTCACCAATAAAGTTATCTTTAAGGAACTTTATGGCAGCTGTTATTTGAAGTTGAGTTAAGTCGGCAGAGGCCTCATGTGAAATTTGACTGATCATATAATTCTCCAAAATAAATAAGGTAAAATCTTTTTCCATAATTATGATGCAATGAAAATTAAATATCTGTGCGCCTCATAACATTAATAAACTAAAAAGTAATATGACATTCCTATGAGGATCAAGAAGTTGAAATTAATTATGGACTAAACACTTGTATATTTTTAACCCGTTGTGCTTAATACTTTTACAAGTAGTAACGCGGGAGTAAAAAAGTCTCAGAAATGAGTTTCATGTTGTGCAAAAGCGTTACTAACCATTTACAAGCATCCACAACTTTTACCAGACTAACCTAAAATTACTAAGATTTATTAGAGTCTTCTCTTTTATATTTATAATAGTTGAGACGAAAAAAAACTGCGGAAGCAGGTTGAGTAACTTTTTAGATGTTTGATTATTTAATCATAGGCGCGCTCAAATTTCCAGTGCAACATTTTTCAAAGGAAAATGTTGCACTGGAAATTACAAACAATTAAGTATTGAAGAGCGCAGTGTTATACAGGCGCAGTTAACATTAGGGTTTAATCCTAGTTGGATAGCCGTTGGATTGGGTCGATCCGTTTCGACGATAAGCCGAGAGCTTCGCCGCAATGGGTGAGTGAAAGTTAAAGTGCAACCTAGGCGCGGTCGACCCGCGATTGCATGCAAGTATCGCGCATTGCTGGTACAAGTTAGAGCGGATGGGTTGTCAGTGAAGCCTAGGATTGAAAGACGGTTGCAGAGTTGCAATGTGCTTTGGAAAGCTATCATGCGTGATTTAAGGCTGGGCTAGTCACCCGAGCGAATTGCTGGCACACTTACAACGGTGAACGCAGACCATCTTAATTTGCAGACCTCACGTGAGACCATCTACAGCGCCATTTACTTAATGCCGCGTGGAAAGTTAAGGACAGAAGTCATATCTTTGTTGCGCTTTGGGCATTGGGAAGGTAACTTGATTAAAGGCAAAGGCAATCGCACCTCGGTAGGCACGATTGTGGAAAGAACGACGCTGTTTACCGTGTTAGCAAAGATGGAGAATGCGACAGCGGCATCAGCAGTCAATGGATTCAGCTATGTATTGAATCGCATTGAAGCACAGAAACGATT
>JAYTHN010000489.1:0-2268 GCA_043732505.1 Methylotenera sp. | reverse complement strand
ATCGGAGTTTAGGCATGATTTTGCAATTATCGCAGGCTGGTTGCCGTTTGGAACAAAAGTATTGGATTTAGGTTGTGGTGACGGCGCATTGTTGCAATACTTAAAATCCTCATTAGAAATAAGAGGTTATGGTGTTGAAAAAGATGATGCCAATTGGTTGGCATGCATGTCTAGCGGCATTAATGTGATACAAATGGACTTGGAAAGTGGTTTATCTGGCTTTGAAGATCAATCGTTTGATACAGTGATACTCTCGCAAACCTTGCAAGCTATGCATAACACTGAAAGCATTGTGCGTGAAATGTTGCGCGTTGGCCATGAAGTAATTGTTACTTTTCCAAACTTTGGCTACTGGCGCAACAGAATACAAATTACTACGGGTAATATGCCTGTTTCAAAAAGCTTGCCGCACCAATGGTTTAATACACCCAATGTGCATCTTTGCACGATTAACGACTTTGATGCATTTTGCCTCAATGGCAATATTAAAGTGAAAGAGCGTTTAGTGATTACTGACAATAAACCTGTCACGTTTATGCCTAATCTGATGGGCAATTTAGCCATGTATCGGCTAGAGGCTAGCTAAAAATTTTAAAGTACTCTTACTAAATCAGCTTAGCTACATTTACATAATTCAGGTCCATGACAAATAACACCAGCGTTTGGCAAGCTTTACTGAACAAACGCATGCTCATTTGCATTTTTACTGGCTTAAGTTCTGGTTTGCCGCTTTATATACTCATCAGTTTGCTGCCTGCTTGGTTACGCTCTGAGGGGGTAAATTTAAAAGCCATTGGGTTATTTGCCCTTATTAACTTACCTTTCACATGGAAGTTTTTATGGGCCCCGTTGTTTGACCGCTACATTCCACCGCTAGGTCGCAGGCGTGGCTGGTTGCTGATTGCACAAATTTTATTACTCATTTCAATCCCTGTATTCGGCTCATTTAATCCTCAGCTAGATATTTGGACCATTGCCTACCTATCGAGTATAGTCGCATTTTTCAGCGCTTCACAAGACATTGTATTAGATGCTTACCGTCGTGAATTACTGCTTGATTCTGAGCTAGGGCTGGGCAATGCTATACATGTAAATGCCTACAAGATTGCAGGATTAATTCCTGGCTCATTATCATTGATACTTGCTGACCATATGGCGTGGAGTGGTGTATTTATGATTACTGCACTATTTATACTGCCTGGTATTTTGATGACTGTTTTTGTTAAAGAGCCTGACTTAAAAAGCGGCACACCTAAAACTTTACGTGCTGCAGTCACAGAACCTTTTAAAGAGTTTATTGCACGGCGTGGCTGGCAATCTGCTTTGCTAGTACTGGCATTCATTTTCTTCTATAAATTGGGTGATAGCATGGCAACCGCGCTGGCCACACCTTTTTATCTTGATATGGGTTTTAGCAAAACTGAAATTGGCTTAATTGCTAAAAATGCAGGTTTATGGCCTAGCGTCATAGGTGGCCTGCTTGGTGGTATATGGATGGTGAAATTAGGCATTAATCGCGCATTATGGGTATTTGGCGCAGTACAAATGCTAGCGATTTTGGGCTTTGCGTGGCTAGCAGTGGCTGGCCATAATTTATTTGTACTTGGCATTGTTATTGGGGCTGAGGCATTTGGCGTTGGGCTTGGTACGGCGGCCTTTGTCGCTTACATTGCACATACTACTCACCCACTTTACACTGCCACACAATTTGCATTATTCACTAGCTTAGCGGCTGTACCACGTACTTTTGCTAATGCTGCCACGGGCTATTTAGTTGAAGATTTAGGCTGGAGGAATTTCTTTATATTTTGCTTTATCGCGGCCATACCAGGCATGTTGCTGTTATTCAAAGTCGCGCCGTGGAACAAGTTGGCAAAAGCAGTGGATAAACCGTTGTAAGGTTTTTTGATTAATCTCGACTAATTTCTGAAACCCTAATTTTAGGCTTCAGGACAAACGTCATGTCGCTAACTAGCAAACTATTCATCGCACTCAGCTTAATCAGTGTGTCCACACAAAGTGCAATTGCTGCAGAATGCTCTGCAAAAAGTTCCGGGCAAACTGTGCCGCTACTAGAACTTTATACTTCAGAAGGTTGTAGCAGCTGCCCACCTGCAGATAAGTGGATGAGCGGCTTAAAACTGAGCAAAAATAAGGTAGTGCCGCTCGCCTTTCATGTCGATTATTGGGACTATATAGGCTGGAAAGATAAATTCTCAAAATCAGAGTATAGCGATAGGCAACGTAAAACTGCAGCATTTGCTGGCG
>JAYTHN010000488.1:0-7762 GCA_043732505.1 Methylotenera sp. | reverse complement strand
TTCTATAAACGCATTCGGCGACATGCAAAAATAGGTAATCAAATACTTGCTGACTTCGCCAGTCATTATTACATTAGCAATCAAATTGCAGCATAATTTTGATGACTTGCCCCTCTACTAAATCAGACCCAGCTCAGGATACCTCATGCAGAAAGATGCAGGATTCAGAAAAAAGTGGCGGTCTTTGTGATCGTGGCACAGTGCTCCCAGACCTACCTGCTTATTTTTGATGCTTACTTAAATCTAGTCAATCTAATCAACCTAGTGGATAAGTTGATTGATTTCAATAATTGGCAACATGATTGCTAGCACAATCATCAATACCATACCGCCCATGGCCAGTATCAATACTGGCTCTAGTATGCCAGTCAAAATAGTGAGTTTATTGTTCACTTCGTTTTCTTGCTGAACAGCAGCACTTTCTAGCATTTTCCCTAATTCGCCAGTAGCTTCTGCATTGGCAATCAGATGTATAAGTATAGGTGGAAACTGTCCACTTTCTCGTAAAGCGCGGCTTAATGTACCTCCATCACGCACAGCGTCCGTCGCCACTTTAATAGCTGCTTGCATAGGCATCAGTGTCACAATCCGACTAGCCGCTTGTAGTGAGGTCATGAGAGGTACACCGCTACCAACCAATATAGATAAAGTACTCGCAAGGCGGGCGGTATTGAGACTACGCAGCAATTTCCCTAATACTGGCATTTTTAATAAGGTTTGATGCCAACGATAGCGAGTGACTTCATTTTTCAGTGATTGTTTGAATAACCATAATGCAACGGAAGCTAAAATAATTAAATAAAGCCAAGTATGTCGAAGAAAATTGCTGATTAAAATCATGATTTGCGTAAGTAAAGGCAATGCTTGTTTTGATTGTTGAAACACGCCTACCACTTGCGGTACGACATAAATCAACAAAGTACCTACCACTAAAATAGCCGTCAAAGTTACAAGCGCAGGGTAGATAAATGCGGCAATCACCTTTTGCTTCATGGCGTGCCGAGATTCTGTATAAATAGCTAATCGTTCTAATACTTTCGCCAACTCACCAGACTCTTCGCCCGCATGAATAAGCGCACGGTAAATACCTGGAAAAACCTGCGGATAGTTTGCCAGAGAAACAGAAAGCGCACTACCAGCAATGACTCCAGAGCGAACGCCTAATAAAATTTCACGAATTGCTGGCTTTTCCATTTGCTCTGCAATGGCAGCCAGTGATTGCTCGATATTTAAGCCCGCGTTGAGTAATGTAGAAAATTGTCTGGTGAATAACCCCAATTCGTAGCTAGAAACAGCACTGCGAGCTCTAAAAGCCGCACCGCTAACGCCACCAGCATTATCCTCTTGCAATGTATCTACTTTAAGCGGTGTCAGTTGCATGTCGCGTAGGCGACTTCGCGCAAGGCGAACCGTATCAGCTTCAACGACACCGCGAGTGACTTTGCCTAAGGCATCTACAGCTTCAAAGCGAAAAGCAACCACAATGAAGCCTATTCTTTTGTCACAGTAAGAAGTTCTTCAAGCGAGGTGACGCCAGACAGCACCCATCGAATGCCGTCTTGGCGTAAATCCAACATGCCTAAGGAGTTTGCGTATTGACGAATTTTCTGCTCAGAGTTCCGGTCATGCACGAGTCTACGCATTTCGTCATCAATCACTAACAACTCATAAATGCCGATTCGGCCTTTATATCCCGTACCCCCACAAGCCGCGCAACCAGTTGCACGATATAAGTACTTGGGTGATTGGTTTGACTGTAGCAATGCCAATTCTGTATTATCAGGCGTGTAGGCAGTTCGGCAGTCAGTGCATAAACAACGAACCAAGCGCTGCGCTAGCACTCCAGATAAAGAGGAAGCTAGCAAGAAAGGCTCAATGCCCATATCAAATAACCTTGCCACTGCACTGACAGCATCATTGGTGTGCAATGTCGCGAGTACCAAGTGTCCAGTTAAACTGGATTGCACGGCAATCTGCGCAGTTTCCACATCGCGCACTTCACCAATCATGATCGCGTCTGGATCTTGCCGCAGAATCGACCTCAAAGCTTTAGAAAAACTCATGTCGATTTTTGCATTAACTTGCGTTTGCGAAATATGGGGTAAATCGTATTCAATCGGGTCTTCCACCGTCATTATATTCAACACGTTCGCATCAAGCCGAGAAATGGCTGAATACAATGTGGTCGTTTTTCCTGAGCCGGTAGGACCTGTAACCAAAAATATACCATATGGTTGATGCACTAAAGTATCCACTTTAGATAAAGTCTCATCAGACATGCCTAATTTGGATAAATCGAGTCGCTTGGCATCTTTTTCTAGAATCCGCAATACAACACGCTCACCGTGTCCGGTTGGCAAAGTAGAAACACGGACATCAACGATTTTCCCGGCGATTTTAAGTGTAATTCTGCCATCCTGTGGCATACGTTTTTCAGCAATATCCATTTGTGCCATCACTTTAATGCGTGAAATCAAAGCAACGTGTAACGCACGATGCGGCTCTACAATATTGCGCAAGGTCCCATCAATCCTAAAACGCACCACAGATTTCGATTCATAAGGCTCAATATGAATGTCGGACACATTTTCGCGTAAAGCTTGCGTGAAAATGGCGTTAATCATGCGAATAATAGGCGCATCACCTTCTGCTTCTAGTAGGTCTTCTACCTTTGGCAGTTCTTGGATAAGGCGCGAAAGGTCTAGGTTATTTTCTATATCTTCAGCAAAAGCACTTGAAGCACCTTCCTGCGCGTAGGTCTCTGTGAGCAATTTGTCATAGATGTTTACAGAAACTTGATTGGCGGTAAAATTCCCCTGCCAGACTCTTACAATCTCATTGATGGCTTCCATTTTTGCCCCATCACGAAGGTAAATCAAAGCGACACCATTGGTTACGGATTTGACGAATGCACCTTGTGTTTTGGCATAGCTATATGGCACAAATTTAGTCGGTGAAAAGTTTACTAATAAATTCATATTAATATGTTACAGCATAAATTCCTTGTTTTTATAATGCAAAGATTTAATTCCAACCGCAATTTGAATTTACTATGCTTTTCCGCTTAAAAAATCACTTGTATCGGTTACATCTGTTTAATTCTACTAGCCTAATCAACGGCTATCACGCATAATTGAACGAGACTGATTGCAAATTTTAGGCATAAGAATCATCGCCCAACATAATATTTTTAAAGATAATTTGCCCAATGAAAAAAACACTTTTTTTAATTATCATCACATGTTTTTTGTCACTTTTAAATGTTGTTGCATTTGCAGAGGATGACAGTGCAAAAATCACAGATGATAAAGTCTCTCTTAATTTTGTCGATGCGGATATTGATTCTGTAGTAAAAGCCATTGGTCAGATTGCGAATAAGAATTTTCTGTTAGACCCAAGAGTTAAAGGCACTATCAGTATCAATACCGCAAAACCTGTACCTCGGGCACTGACTTATCAAATACTGCTTTCAGCACTACGTGTACAAGGTTTTGCTGCGGTGGAGGAGAATGGTTATACATCTATTGTGCCTGAGATCGACGCAAAAGGTAAATTTACCCCGCGATTGGCTAATGGCAAGCAAGCAGGGGGTCTAATCGTGACGCAGGTCTACGTGCTGAAATATGAAAGTGCAAGTCAGTTGATAAATGTGGTAAAACCATTATTGTCACCCAACAGCGTTGTGACCGCTTATCCAAGCAGTAACGCTTTGATTGTGACAGACTATTCCGACAATTTGAGTAAAATCATTAAGCTGATCGACACCATTGACAGACCATCTCAGGCAGAAAATGTACTGCTAAGACTCAAATACGCCTCTGCCGTCGAGATCGCTCAAACAATCAACCGTTTGATGGGGGATACCGCTAATGCAGGTGACCCAACAAAACGCATACTGGCGGTAGCTGATGCGCGTTCAAACGCTATTATTCTACATTCGGAAAACCAATCGTTAATCGCAAGGGCTGCAACACTCATTGAACAGTTAGACGTGACAACCAATGCGGGCAGCTCAATACATGTAGTTTATTTAAAAAATGCTGATTCAGTGAAACTTGCCGCCACTTTACGCGCATTGATGTCTGGTAAGGCTGCTGAAAGTACGCTATCACCGAGCCCCTCTATCACTGCGTCTCCACCTATGATCAATGGCGATGTTGGTAAAAGTGTCATTACGACACAGCCTATTAATACTCCAAGTACAACAAATAATAGCAATACGGCATCACCTTTTTCTCAACTGGCATCAGCGCAAGAAAACGACATGATACAAGCCGATGCTGCTACTAACTCCTTGCTGATCACTGCGCCAGATCATGTTTTTAATATGTTACGAGGGGTCATAGATAAACTGGATATGCGCCGTGCACAACTTTATATTGAAGCGTTGATTGCTGAGGTTTCAACTGACAAGGCCTCTGAATTTGGTATTCAGTGGCAAGACTTAGAAGTATTTAATAGTGACACGCTGAACAGAAACAATGTTCAAGGCTTTGGCGGTACCAAATTTAATCGTGGCGGTAATATTCTAGGTGTTGCTAGTAATATTACCTCTGCAGGAAGTGGTCTCAATATTGGACTATTAAAAGGTAAGATCAATATTCCCGGTATTGGTGAGGTAGCTAATTTGGGATTACTAGCCCATGCGCTTGAATCAAATGCGAATGCTAATATTCTGTCTAAACCTAACCTGTTGATGCTAGACAATGAAGAAGCTAAAATCGTTATTGGTCAAAACGTCCCTTTTGTTACTGGACAATATGCTCAAACTGGCGGCTCATCCTCCGTGACACCTTTTCAGACCATAGAGCGTCAAGATGTAGGTTTAACACTTAGAGTCAAACCGCAGATTTCAGAAGGCAACACCGTAAAGCTACAAATACACCAAGAGGTTTCTAGTGTGCTAGACGCAACCGGTAGTGCGGGTATTACTACTAATAAGCGGTCTATAGATACTTCTGTGTTGGTTGATGATGGCAGTATTATTGTGCTTGGTGGACTGATAGAAGACCGCATTTCAGAGAGTGTGGAGAAGGTCCCTTTTCTAGGCGATATTCCTGGCTTAGGTGTACTTTTTCGCACCGTAGGCAGGGGACACAAAAAGACGAACTTGATGGTATTTTTACGACCTTATGTCATGCGTAACGCTTCAGATTCCAACTCGGTGACCAATGACCGTTACGATTACATTATTCAGCAACAAAAAAATGCGAAGCCTGAAAAATTGTGGCCTTTACCAGACATACCTGAGGTAGTTTTACCTGAACGTTCGAATAGCAATATTAAAAACACACCAGTGAAATAGACTCATTAAATTCATTAATTAGTTATTCAAACACCGATAATAGGAGACTGTTATGAAACAACCGATAAAACTATTACTGTTATTCACACTTTTAATTGCAGATATTTCATCTCACGCTGCTGCTAATGATCGAATCCCGTTGTGGGGTTCAAGTTACTATGGCATGCCATTGAAAGAGTTGTTGCATAGCTACCCTAACGCACAGACTAAACTTGAAATACCCAGCATAGTGTTGTTGAAACCCAATGAACAGGCGTTAGCGAAATTAGAACACTTAGAAATTAACCATCAATCTTTTAATGTTTGGTTTTTATCCAGTGATGATAAATTGAATCGAGTGATCTTAACCTTATTACCTAAATCAAAAGAATCTGAGGCCTCAGTGGTGAGTGAATATATCAACCCACTTTATACGCAATATGCCATATTACTAACAGCGAAATACGGCAACCCGGTAAGAAAATCATGGCAAGATTACGCGCCCTTGAACATTCGTCTATGGAATACTCAATGGATATCTGGTGTCACAAATATTGAATTAACTATTGATAAGTCATTGTTGTCCATTATTTATAGTGCTGACTATACTGAGGATTTAAGGAATCTATAACCTATGAACAATGATCAAGTATTTATAAAAAAAATATTATTGATTGCTTTTGTAATTACAACACTTTTAATCAGTTTAGTGATTTGGTTAAAACATAAAGAATCTGAAAACTTAAAATTTTCTTTAGAACGTGAGCACATTGGTAAAGCATTTAGACAAGCAGACAGCGCTTCAGCGAAAATGCAACCTTCATTAAAGTCTCCTACTGCAGAGGATGACGCAATTGCACCGCATGAACTTTCTGATGAAGGTGAGCTAGCTCAAGCAAAACTATGGCAAAGTTTGCCAAAAGAAAAACGCGGAATCATGCAAGTAGAAACGACGAAAGCAGGATTAGCAGCGAAATCAGGGAGCAATTAAGCTTCATTGATTCCACAAAAAAGGTTCTCAATATTGAGAACCCTTTTTTATAATTACTACTAACGTTATTATTTAAGCAGCAATAAGTGCGTCCATCAAAGCTTCAAATTGTGCTGCAGTTAAATTGTCCTGATTATTCAGTAACAAATCATTAGCAGCCTCTAAACTGGCTGGTGTATCTGTTTTAATCAAAGCTTGAATTTGTTCCAATATAGTCGGCGGAGGCTTAGTGCTATCGCCTCCACCACCTCCACATCCAGTCAGAGAAAAGGCAAAAACTGCGACCATCAGCAATTTGCTAATACTCCACCCCGTAGACGTTTTAATCATGGTTTTCATGATAAGTCCTTTTGAAAGTTAAATATTAGTTAGTTAAGCCATTTAAAGGGGGTACTTTACCTGGGACAGGACAGTCGACATGACTAAAAGGACCACCAGGAGTATAGTCAATGTTATCTGTTTTAACTCCATTAATTACTACAACACCGCCTGCTACTTTATTTGCAACAACACCTGTACCAGTTCCTTTGCCAACTAATGCAGTACGTAGTTTCCATGCAATCTCATGGTCAGCACAAGATGTATCACCACTTAAACCAATCGCTCCAATTGCTTGTTTAGCAGTATTGTAAAGTGCTAAACCACCACCAAATACATTAACACCGCCGATGCGTAAACCAACCATTGGATCGTTTGCAGTGCCGAAGGATGTGCCTGCTCCTCTGTATGCTACGAGTGTGTTAACTGGATTACTGTGCTGTAATCCCCAAAGTGAGCCGCCTGGTTGTGTAATGGCATATAAATTAGCAGTAGAAAGTGCAACATTCTCAGTACTAAATGCGTTGGCTGTATTAGCTTTTTGCGCAGAAATGACACGACTACCTGGCCATGGATCTGTACCATTTAATTTAGCTACAGCACAAACTCGGCCACTAGAATCTACTAAAGTTGCCCACATAGGCAAACCAATACCTGCCGCCCCAGGCACTGCAACTGAAAGTGCTGCTTGTAAGTCTGCAAAAGTAGGCAAGTTGGCACAAGTAACACCAGAACGGTCTGCGGCTAAAACTGAGACTGAGAAAGTTGTGGAAACTGCTAGTAATATGGCAACAGAAATTTTTTTATTCATTTTAGATCTCCCTAAAAAATTAAATGGCGCTGTCGAACACATAATGTGTAGGGCAAACCACTAAAAGTATTATACTGTATAACTAGTATGTCACAGTGATGTAACAGTTACAATTTAGTTACGAATCATAAGCCATTTGAATTTGGTGTTAAAACTTAATTAAGCTATCAGAAAACTTTTTAGTTTCTAAAATCAGCTTTTGGGTGCTCCCTTGCTGCCCTACTTCCACCGCATTGGGTTTAATGTCTTGCAGAACAATCCCTGGGGTGATTTCTTGGTGTAATAATACTGCTCGCTGCTTGCCATCAGCTAGTTTAAATACTGCAAAACCAGGCTCGCTATTTGCAGATGCGTAAAT
>JAYTHN010000487.1:0-2276 GCA_043732505.1 Methylotenera sp. | reverse complement strand
ACGGCCGCCTAAAATGACACCCAATGCGCCAAAAAATAGTGCGTCATCCAGCATTTCATTAGTCCAGCCGTGCCAACTGCGATATTTAATCTGCCATTTTCCTAAGCCTAAAAAAGCCAAAAATCCAGTTAAATACATGATGCCATACCAATGAATGCCAAATTTTCCTAGGTGAATTGCGATGGGGTCAAAATCAGGATGAACAAACATAAATATTGAGCGACTAAAATAAAATTAGATTTTACCCGTGTTTTATTGCTTAAACGTTTAAATGCGATAATAATGCTCTAAACGGATCATATTTTAATTAAAGTGACTGATAATTAAGGAAGTTTAATTGCGGGAATTTGATTCAAGCCAAATCAAAGCATTGCTTCAAACTGCCGACGAAACTTACGATTCAGTTAGTCAATTGTTGCCGCTTTTTCAATGGATATTTGATGCTTCGCAAGACAATGTATCAGTCACGGATGCTGATGCGATCGTCGTCTATGTGAACCCTACGTTGTCTCGCAGTATTAATCTGCCTTTAAGCGATATCATTGGTGCTAGAGTAAAAGGCCGATTTGATGAAGAAGTGAGTATGGCCAAATACATTGAAGCGATACGCAAAGTAATTGCGACTGGAATATCAGAATCTGTTTTTGTCGCAACCAGTACCGAAAGTTATCAGCGCTTGATTTATGACACGATCAAAGTGTCGCCAATCTTTAACCCTGAAGGCAAGTTAATTGGCACGCTAGCTGTTGGTCGCAATGAACTTCAATCAGACGTCAATGAAATCAGCAACATAAAACAGCGTGAAATTTATCAGCGTGCATTACTCGATAATTTTCCATTTATGGTCTGGTTAAAAGATAAAAAAAGTCGTTATCTCGCTACTAATAGTTTAGTGGCGTCATTGGTTGGTGCAACCACTACAGATGCATTGTTAGGCACCACTGATTTTGATCATTTCGCTGAAAGCATCGCGCAGTCTTTTGTAGATGGCGATCTTGAAGTGCTTTCTACGGGCATTACCAAAAGTCATATTGAATCAATAGAGCTAAAAAATGGCGAAAAACATTGGTTTGAGACTTACAAGTCTCCAGTGGTAATGCATGGTGAAATCATCGGTACGGCTGGTTATTCACGAGATATTGGTGAGCAAATAAAATTACAGAGAGAAGTTGCAAAAAAAGAGCTGGAATATTCGGAGTTAGTGCAAAGCTTGCCACTTTCTATTGTGCGTTACGATAGGCAATGTAGGCGAGTTTTCATTAACGCTCACTGTGCTCAAAATGATCAAGCATGCACAGATGCGATACTGGGTAAAACTCCCACTGAGTATTGGCACCAGCATGTGGTTGGGATGACAGGGCAACAATTTGAAGAGATTTTGCAACACGTCATGCGTTCAGACCAAGCAAAAGCGTTTGAAATAGAGGTGCAGAGTGATCAAATCTCTTTGGTTTATTTATTCAATATATTGCCTGAAAAAAACAACAGGGGCCAAGTCGTCGGTGCTTTAACAATGGCTAGCGATATTACCGAAAATAGTCATAATCGTCAGCGAATCGTGCATTTGGCGTTTCATGATGCATTGACAGACTTGCCCAATAGGGCGCTTTTAAATGAGCGTATAGTCTTTGCAATTGGGCATGCGGAGCGTTATGGTGAACAGTTTGGGGTTTTATTTTTAGATTTAGATAATTTTAAGGCTATTAACGATACCTTAGGTCATGCGGTAGGTGATCAGTTATTACAAGAGATTGGTCGACGATTATCTGCTTGCGTGCGCAATTACGATACTGTTGCAAGAATGGGCGGTGATGAATTTGCCATTCTAGTGAGCGATATTAAAAGTGTAGAGGATTTAGCCAGTTTAGCTTCACATATCGTCAGGCAATTTGAGCTACCTTTTCAAGTATCAGGCACAGATTTTTTTGTCACCATGAGTGTTGGCGTCGCCAGTTATCCTGATGATGGCAATAATGCGATAGATTTATTGAAATATGCCGACTCTGCCATGTATGTGGCGAAAAAAAATGGCGGGAATAATTATCAGTTCTATACGCATGAGCTTACCATCGTTGCATCTAGGCATTTAAAAATAGAAACATTGCTCAGATACGCGCTAACTAAGCAAGAGTTTGAGTTATATTATCAACCCATTTTTTTATTAAAAGATAAAACGATAATTGGGGCTGAGGCACTCATTCGTTGGTACAGTAAAGAGCTCGGTTTTGTTGAGCCGGACCAGTTCATTTCAGTGGCAGAAGAGCGAGGTTTGATTC
>JAYTHN010000486.1:0-7790 GCA_043732505.1 Methylotenera sp. | reverse complement strand
ATCTGGTAGCTTTTCGACATCTGTGACGATTATTTGCGCTAAAAGTGGCTCACCTAAGTTAGATTTAAGTTCAATTTCTCCTAAACCTAATGCAAAACCTAGGTTAGCGTATACGAACAGTAGTAAAAATGTAAAAAATCTCAAAGCGTAATTGATCCCGAATTATTTAGGTAATTTAAATAAATCTTAGTTACTACGATAACAGTGTTCTAATTATTCAATTTAATACTAGCATAAACTCTACAAAATCAAACAATTAAGCTGAACTTCTAATCCTTTTGGATTACAATATGATTTGGATTGTGCTTAAGTAATATTTTAATAATACCTGAGCAACATTTAAGCCAGAGTTAGATACATTGTCCATATGCACAAAAGTTCGCAAATAAAGCACACATATCGTTTGACAAAACACTCTTCTTCAGCATAAAATCCGCCTCTTAATTTTTTTAGATTATAGTATTGGTTACATGATGAAAACCTTTTCAGCAAAATCACATGAAGTGAAGCGCGACTGGTTTGTGGTAGATGCCACAGACTTAGTGTTAGGCCGTTTGGCTAGTGGCATTGCCCACCGTTTACGTGGCAAACATAAAACTATTTATACACCTCACGTTGATACAGGTGATTACATTGTCGTGATTAATGCCGACAAATTAAAAGTCACAGGTAACAAGGCTGACGGTAAGCTTTATCATAGTCACTCTGGTTATCCAGGTGGTATTAGCACAACAACATTCTCTAAAATGCAAGACAAGTTCCCAGGTCGTGCTCTAGAGAAAGCAGTTAAAGGCATGTTACCTAAAGGTCCTTTAGGCTATGCAATGATCAAAAAAATGAAAGTTTATGCTGGTGGTACGCATGAACATGCGGCACAACAACCGCAAGCATTGAAAATCTAAGGATAAAATAAATGATCGGTAAATATAACTACGGTACAGGCCGTCGCAAAAGCTCAGTAGCACGCGTGTTTATGAAAACAGGCAAGGGCAATATCATCGTGAATGATAAACCAGTTGATGAGTATTTTTCGCGTGTTACTGCACGTATGATTTTACGTCAACCATTAGAGTTAACTAACAACCTTGCCAGCTTTGACATTAGGGTAAACGTTATCGGTGGTGGTGAGTCTGGTCAAGCAGGCGCGGTTCGTCACGGTATTACACGTGCTTTGATCGACTTTGATGCAAACTTGAAAAGTGCGTTATCACAAGCTGGTTTCGTAACACGTGATGCACGTGAAGTTGAGCGTAAAAAAGTTGGTTTCCGTAAAGCGCGTCGTCGTAAACAATTCTCTAAACGCTAAGCTTATATTTGGCAGTTGGTTCATGAAAAGGTCGCTGATGCGACCTTTTTTGCTTTGGTCATTGCATTTGTACAGATATGTTTTGCTAACATGACATAATGATTAAGTAAGATTAAGCAGTTTAGAATGAATTCAATAAAAACTAATTGATTTAAAGTGGTTGATAAAATTGACAATTAAAAAATTAAAAGTAGGCATTGTTGGTGGCACTGGTTACACAGGTGTAGAGTTGCTGCGTTTGTTAAGTATCCACCCAAGTGTGGTGCTCACAGCGATAACTTCACGTGGCAAAGCAGGTTTGCCAGTAGCGGATATGTTCCTAAGCTTGCGTGGCTATGTGGATTTAATGTTTACTGACCCTGCAAAATCTAACCTTGATGAATGTGATGTGGTTTTCTTTGCGACACCGAATGGTATCGCGATGCAGCAAACGCGTGAATTGCTGGCCAAAGGTGTGCGAGTGATTGATTTAGCGGCTGATTTCCGTATTAAAGATATACCTACTTGGGAAAAGTGGTATGGTATTGCGCATGCTTGTCCAGACTTAGTCGCAACTGCCGTGTATGGTTTGCCAGAATTAAATCGTGCAGTGATTAAAACTGCGCAATTGGTGGCTAATCCAGGTTGCTACCCAACGGCAGTGCAATTAGGCTTTATGCCGTTACTAGAAGCTGGCGTGGTAGATACTAGCTATTTGATTGCAGATGCAAAATCGGGTGTGAGTGGTGCTGGACGTAAAGCGGAAGTACATAATTTATTTGCTGAAGCGGGCGATAACTTTAAAGCCTATGGTGTTGCTGGACATAGGCATTTGCCAGAAATCAGCCAAGGTTTGACAGGTATGGCTAAATCTAAGGTAGGTTTTACTTTTGTGCCACACTTAACACCATTGATTCGTGGTATTCACGCGACTTTGTATTGCAAATTAACAAAGTCTACTGATTTACAAGTTTTGTTTGAAGCACGTTACGCAAACGAACGCTTTGTAGATGTGTTGCCAAAAGGCACCCATCCAGAAACGCGTTCTGTTCGCGGCTCTAACATTTGTCGAATTGCAGTGCATCAGCCACAAGATAGTGATGTTGTAGTCGTGCTTTCTGTGATTGATAATCTAGTGAAAGGCGCAGCAGGGCAAGCGGTACAAAATATGAATATTATGTTTGATTTGCCAGAAAACATGGGATTAGAAGTAGTGCCGTTGTTACCATAAGCGACACATATAAATTTACATGAAAAAAGTATGAAACCTGTTAGAAGAAGGATACGACGGCATTTTGGCTTAACCGCTAAGCAAGTAGCGGTTCGTTCGCAGCGGCCGTGGTATTTTCAATGGGGCGTTGCTGTGCTATTTGTTGTGGCAGGATATTTGGTTGCTTATTGGCAGTTTATTGGCGGTAAAGAAAATTTATCTGAAAAATTCAAGCAAGCAACACTTGAAAATCAGAGTATGCAGACCAAGATTATTCAGACAGAGCGTCAATTACAAATTGAGAAAGCCGCCCAAGCCAACCTTGAAAAAGAATTGAATTTTGTTCAAGATGAAAATATAAAGATTAAAGAAGATTTGTTATTTTATAAAAATATGGTGAATAATAAGAAGTTACTAAACAGATAAGCTTTAGATTTATCTGTAAAATTGCATTTCTAGCATAACGCTAGCGAATCAAAACAGGAATCAATATGTTTTTTAAGAAAAGTAACCGAATTCAAAATAGTATTGATACTTTGATTGGCGCGGATACCCGTGTAGAGGGTGATATTCATTTCACGGGTGGTTTGCGAGTTGATGGTGCTATCCGCGGCAATGTGATTGAACCAAACTCGAGTCCGAGTACACTAATTTTAAGTGAGCATGGACGAATTGAAGGCGCTATAAGCGCTTCTAAATTGGTGATTAACGGTAAAGTAATTGGGCCAGTAAAAGGTAGCCAGTTTATTGAATTGCAGGCTAAGGCTCGTGTGACTGGTGATGTGCATTATAAATCGCTTGAGATGCATACGGGCGCAGTGATAGATGGTAAGTTGGTGTATTTAGGTGATAGCCCAGAAGAGATTGATATCAATTAATGCCTTAAATGGCAGCAAAACCAAACATACAGAATTAAACAAAGATTGACCTTGCTACTATGCAGTAGCATAATGATTATATTAAAGAGTTTTAGGAGTACAAGATGAATGCAGTAACGGATATATCAAGTGTAGACTTAGAGAGTATGAATATACCAGCACCGTTGGTGTTTACAGATAACGCGGCAAAAAAAGTAAAAGAGCTCATTGAAGAAGAAGGGTCACCTGACCTTAAGCTCCGCGTATTTGTTAGTGGCGGTGGTTGCTCTGGTTTTCAGTATGGCTTCACATTTGAAGAAGAGGTAAATGATGATGATACACAAGTGCAAAAAGACACGGTAACTTTATTGATAGACCCAATGAGTTTACAATATCTGATGGGAGCTGAGATTGACTACCAAGACAGCCTGCAAGGCTCACAATTTGTGATTCGCAACCCACAGGCAACTACGACATGTGGTTGTGGCTCTTCTTTCTCAGTTTAAGCTAGACTGTAAGCCATAAAAAAAGCTAAGCTTATGCTTGGCTTTTTTTATGGCTGCTACAACCACAATTAACCAAATTTTCCCTTTCTGTACATGAAAGGGAAAATTGGCCTAAGAATTGAGTCAGGCTTCGCTTTTATCATATTGTAAAACATAGGTAATAATATGAGTGTCAATAAAGTACTGGTGATTAACCCACCAATCACTACTATCGCCAATGGCTTTTGGATTTATGAACCTGGCCCTGCTGCAAACATTAAAGGCACTGAGCCTAATGCTGCGATAGTTGCTGTCATGAGCACAGGGCGCAATCTACGTTTAGCGCCTTCCATGACCACATCTTTTAATGCCATGCCTGTTGCTTCAAGTTGATTAAAATAGCTCATGATCACTATACCATTTAATACCGCTATCCCTAATAGCGCAATAAATCCAACAGACGCAGGTACAGATAAATATTCTCCAGAAATCCAAAGTGCGAATACGCCGCCTATCATCGCAAATGGAATGTTGGCTAAAATGAGTACTGTTTGCTTAATAGAATGAAAAGTAGAAAATAACAGTATAAAAATGATTAACAAGGCAATTGGAATAACTACAGAGAGTCTTTTTGCTGCACGTTGTTGATTCTCAAACTGGCCACCAAACTGTATCCGATAGCCCGTATCTAGTTGCGCTTGTGTGGAAATCCTCTGCTTGGCTTCTTCTACAAAGCTGACTAAATCACGGCCTTTCACATTGGCCGTAATGACAACCATACGGCTTGCACGCTCACGGTCAATTTTTACAGGGCCTTCAACTCTAGTTAATGTGGCGAAGGACGCCAACGGCACGCTATTCGTATCATTTGAAGTGATGCGAATATTGGCAAAGTCGTTAGGTGACAAACGCAAACTTTCGGCACCCTTAATTATTAAAGGTGTGCGACGCTCCGCTTCTTGCACGACGCCTAACTGCAAGCCTTCTACTTGAATTCTTAATGCATCTTGAGTGTGCATAATATCAAAGCCAAATCTACCTGCTTTTTCTCGATCAATTTTGACTTGAAAATACTGCACCCCACCATTTTTTGGAGTGTAGACATCCTGTGCGCCTTTAATGCCCTCTAAAATTTACTTAATTTTTTCGGCTTTATCACTTAATATTTTCAAATCTGTGCCGTAGACTTTAATCACCAAATCTCCACGTACGCCAAGTATCATTTCATTGATGCGCATATCAATCGGTTGAGTGAAACTGTAATCAATGCCTGCAAAATCAGTCATTACATCACGAATGGCCGTTGCAATATCATCCTTATTTTGCGTACGCCAAGTATCACGCGGTTTTAATATCACAAAATTATCCGTTTGATTTAAACCCATAGGATCAAGTCCTAGTTCGTCAGAACCCGCACGTGAAAACACTTGTTGCACTTCTGGCACATTTTTTAATATGGCTTTTTGGACTTCAGTGTCAATGGCAAGAGATTGCTCTAATGTAATGGAGGGTAATTTTTCAGTGCCAAGAATCATATCGCCTTCATCCATAGTCGGCATAAAGGTTTTACCAATTTGTAAATAAACCACCGCCGTTAATGCTAGTGCGATTAGTGCTAGGCCAATTACAAATTTATTTTTTTTAATTGCTGTTTCAAGTAAAGGGGTATATATATTTAAGGCTATTTTGACCAACCAAGGCTCACCTTGATGCTTTGTACCAAGTAGCATAGCCGCAAAGACTGAAATGACCGTGAGCGATAAAAAAAGTGAAGCAGCTAATGCAAATACAATAGTGAGTGCCATTGGCGAAAAAACCCCGCCCTCTAAACCTTGTAAAGTCAGTAAAGGTAAGAACACGATAATAATAATGACAATGCCCGAAATAACTGGTGAGCTCACTTATTTTACCGCATGTAATATCAGCGCTCGCTTGGAAGTATTATCCGTACCATCTAGCTTCTCTTTGTAACCAGAAAGCTTAGACACGATATTTTCTACGACCACCACCGCCGGATCTACCAACATACCGATTGCAATAGTTAGTCCGCCTAAACTCATTAGATTTGCACTCATATTGAAGCAACGCATGAGCATAAACGTGACTAGTGCAGAAAGGGGTGACACTAAAGCGACTGTGATTGCAGCGCGAATATTTCCTAAAAACAGCACCAATAAAATGAGCACCAATACAATCGCTTCTAGCATAGCTTTTGAAACACCATTAATCGCTCACTCAACCAGATTGCCGCAATCATAAAAGATATTGAGCATCACGCCCTTTGGTAAAGTAGATTCAAACTCTGTGAGTTTTGCACGTACACTTTCTACTAGTTTTTGGGCATTCGCACCACGTAGCCCAAGCACCAAACCTTCAACCACTTCACCCTTACCGTTGTGACTCACAGCACCATTGCGCGTAAGGTAGCTTATATTCACGCTAGCAACTTCTCTTACCTTAACTAGACCACCGTTATTAGCTCGAACCATTGTATTTAGAATATCTTTTAGCGAATTGATACGCCCTTCAGAACGCACGATAATAGTTTCTTCGCCTTGGCTTAAACGTCCTGCACCATCATTACGATTATTATTTTCTAAAGCACTTTTTAAGGTTTCAAGGTTAATGCCACGTGCTTGCATCTCATTCAAGTTAGGGGTGATTTCAAAAATTTTCGCCATACCTCCCAATGGATTGACATCAGCGACACCTTCTAAGCTACGCAATTGTGGACGAATCACCCAATCAAGAAAGCTTCGATGCTCAGTTAAGCTTAAGCCACCACCTTCAACGGTAAACATTAGCATTTCACCTAATGGCGTCGTCATGGCTGCAATGCCGCCAGTTGCATCGCGAGGTAAATCTCCACGAATATTATTTAAACGCTCGGCAACTTGATTGCGTGCCCAATAAATATTTGTACCGTCTTTAAAATCAATCGTGATGTCTGTTAGTCCATATTTTGGGACTGAACGCAGCATCGCCTGATGAGGTAGCCCTAACATTTCTACTTCAATCGGTGCGGTAATCCGTGTTTCAATCTCTTCTGGTGTTAAGCCTGAAGACTTCATGATAATTTTAACTTGCGTGCTTGAAACATCGGGGAATGCGTCAATCGGTAACTCTTTTGCCGAGTAAAAGCCGCCACCGATTAAACAGATGGTAAACACAACAATGAGCAGCGGATTCTTAAGGGAAAATTCAATGAGTTTATTCATCTTCCATACCCCCATACCAAGCCAGCTAGCTTTGATTGCTGCTGTACCACTCGTTACCACTAGCTCATTGCCATTTAATTTGCCTGAAATCTCGCTGGTAGTGCCTTGGGTGAAGATGACTTTTACTTCTAAGGCTTCAAAACCTTGTTGGTTTTGGACAAATATTATCGTTTTGCCTTGATAGTTAATTAAGCTACTTGTGGCCACATTAAAACTATTTTTGCTGGAATTGAGTGAAGGTATTACCATGGCATCCACCATCTGGCTCGAACGATAGCAGTTTGCTCTTGAGCGCGCATATTGGGTAACAGCGTAATCACTTTGCCTGTGACATCAACATCTTTAACAACAATTTTTGCCCCTATTTTGATATTGTTCTTTTTAATATCCGCCAATGGCACATGTATTTCAAGCCACAGTGGATTCAATTGTGCAATTTTAAATATCGGCGTTGTCGCATCAACACGCTGACCATGTGATGCTATTTGTTCAAGTACTATGCCAGCAATAGGGGCAACTAATGTCATACCATTTTGGTAAGTACCACTTGCTGCAAGCTTATTGATTGCACTATCACTAAGCACAGATAGTTTGAGCAATTGACGGCGTTCGTTTTGTTGTGCGACCATATCTAGATGATTACTCTGGGTGGCTTGCAATCTTTTTTCAGCAATAATGCCATCTTTGAATAAAGCCTCATCACGATCTAACGATTGTTTGGTTAATCGCTTTTGT
>JAYTHN010000485.1:0-7810 GCA_043732505.1 Methylotenera sp. | reverse complement strand
ATGAAATACAATCTTCCTGGAATGAAGATTTTACAATTTGCCTTTAGTGGTCAAGACGATAATCCTTATTTGCCACATAATATTGATGTGAATAGCGTGGTTTACACTGGTACGCATGACAATGATACGACTGTCGGTTGGTATCAAAGTATGGATGACCAGCAGCGTGAGTATGTGCATGCCTACACAAATGCATCGCATGCTGAGCAACATACACCTGATATGCCGACCGATTTAATTAACATGGCGCTTGAATCTAAGGCGCAGTTGGCTATTATCCCTATGCAAGATTTAATGGCGCTTGATACTAGTCATCGTATGAATACACCAGGCACTAGCACAGGTAATTGGCATTGGCGTTTTACTTGGGAGCAGCTATTTGAGACTTTATCTCCAGCGAAGCAAGCAAGCTTTTTAGAAGTGGTATTAAGCACAGGCCGTGCATGACTACGCTGATTGGTATAGATGTTGGCGGCACTAATTTACGCGTAGGCGTGGTTAATTACGATGCCAACAGCATTGACAGCAAACCATACTTACTAGAAGAAATGCGCTTTCAAGCGGACTTCTCAAACTTGTGTAAAGCAAATCAACATTCACCAGATCATGCGTGGCAGACTATTTTAGCTACCATCGCTAATGCCGTTCAAAATGTGCGTGCCCAGTATCCTGAAATATATGCAGTAGGCATTGGTTTTCCTGGATTTATTGACCCCACAACCCAAAAAATCTCTCAATCGCCAAATCTGCCAGGGTTAAGTAATGTAGATTTAAGTACAGACTTGAGCCGATTGATACAACTACCTGTGATTACAGAAAATGATGCACTAGCTGCAGCTTATGGTGAATATGTCATGTTAGTGAATCAAACTACAAATAAAGACGCTCAAATTGAAGAGCTGCAAAATAAAATCCTTTCGAATAAAAGTACCCAAAGTCTAATCTATATTGGCTTAGGTACAGGCGTGGGCGGTGGATTGATTTTTAATGGACAACCGTTTCAAGGCCAACACGGTGTAGCGATGGAAGTAGGGCATATCATCGTTAAAAATAGTGGTAGGCAATGTGGTTGCGGTAACGCAGGATGCATGGAGCAATACGCATCGGCCAGCGGCGTTGCTATTAGTTACTTTGAAGCCACTGGCCAGCAATGTAACGCGCAAGAAATAACCAATCTCGCTAATCAAGCTGACCGAGCTGCAATTAACGCATATGTGCTAGCAGGCGCTGTAATCGCACAAGCCTTAGCACATATATTAAAAGTGATTGATGTAACAGAGATTGTGATCGGCGGTGGCATGAGCGCAGCGTGGCCGCTAATGCAGTCCGCTTTTCAGCGGCAACTCGATGAAGATTTAATTCCCTCTTTACGTGGCAAGGTCAGTGTGAAAATTTCTAGCATGGGTGACCAAGCAGGGATTATCGGTGCGGCAATGTTGGCACAACAAAATTTTAGTGTCATATGAATAAAATACTAAAAGCGGCAACAGGGGCGCTATTGTCGCTTTGGAGTACTTTTTTCGGCTCAATATACACGTATATCAAATGTCAGTAATTTCTATAAGCTATGACTTCCCCTGAGCCTAAAAAGATTTCACCCTTAGCTAAATGGCTTGCTGATGGCATGAGCATATTTATGTTTGCTTATGGTGCATTCATCATTTCTACTGAGCATTATTATGGCTATACAAGTAAGTATGACGGCGCAGAGGTCAGTGCAGATGGTTTGTCCGCTATAGGGATAGGTTTTGCGATTATTGTGATTGGACTAACTCCCATGTGTCTATGGGCGAAATTTGGTAAAGCTGCGGGATTTTGGGCGGGTAGTTGTATGATTGTAGGCATCCTATTATTTTTAGCACCCGTATACATGCGCTGAATCTCAAGTGCTTGATTTAAGCTCTAGGGGTACAGACTATTATTGATGTCTTGCGAGCGACCAACTTACATGCTCTCGTAACATTGGCGAATCGTCATTGACGCGACTTTGTAAAGCTTTCACGATTGCAGGTGTAGTGGTCGCATTACCCAGTCCTATTGCAATATTGCGCAGCCATTGTGTATAGCCAATGCGATAAATGGCACTACCAGCCATGTTTTTCTTAAAAGTATCTTCTGTCCAATAAAAGCAATCTACCAAGCTAATATCATCTAAACCATTTTTTACCGCAAAATCTGGCTCTTTGGTAATTTCGGCAAATTTATTCCATGGGCAATAAAGCTGGCAGTCATCGCAGCCATACACACGGTTACCTATCAATGGCCTGAACTCAAGCGGGATGCTGCCTTTAAGCTCTATCGTTAAATAGGATATGCAACGTCTTGCATCAACCTCGTAGGGCGCAGTAATCGCTTGGGTAGGGCACACATCTATGCAGCTACTGCAAGTACCGCAGTGGTTTACGGATGGCTCATCAATAGTGAGAGGCAAGTTGGTATAGATTTCACCTAAAAAGAACCATGAACCGCGATTTTTGTTAATAAGTAGCGTGTGTTTGCCGCGCCAACCTAAACCAGCTTTTTCTGCAAGGGCAACCTCAAGCACTGGTGCGCTATCGGTGAACACTCGGTATTCAAATAGATTAGCGTCTAGATTTTCGCTTTGACTTGCACTTTCATAATGTGCCAATTCAGATTGGATTTTCGCACTTAGCTTTTGTAGTTTATTACGTATTACCTGGTGGTAATCTCGCCCCAATGCATAACGCGAAATAAACGCCTTTGAGCTGTCGTTCATTACAGCTTCGCTATCAGCCGCGTTGGGAGGTAAGTAATCTAAACGTGCAGAAATAACTCGAATGGTATTTGGCACTAATTGCGCAGGTTGGGTACGCTTCACCCCATGTTTTGCCATATAATCCATCTCACCATGAAAACCTTTTGCTATCCATGCTTGATGTTTAATCTCTGCAGTGTGCAAGTTTGTATCAGTGATACCAATATGATTAAAGCCCAACGCCAACCCCCAACTTTTGATGTCGTTAGCAAGTTTGCTATAGTCTTTAATAGGATTACTGGGTTTATTCATTTGGATTATTCATAATGAGTGATAATTTTACACTTGATTTGGCAGATGAAGCAGCGACAGTGGATTTTGGTGCTGTTTTAGCTAAGGTGATACAACCAAATTTAACGATTTATTTGCATGGTGATTTAGGCGCTGGTAAAACCACCCTAGTGCGCGGTTTGTTGCATGCCATGGGTCATCTAGGTAAGGTAAAAAGTCCGACCTATACTTTAGTAGAGGCTTACGTGATTAAGACCAATGTAAAAGCTCGCTATAATTTTTATCATTTTGACTTATATCGATTTAATGATGATGAGGAATGGGAAGCCGCTGGTTTTAGAGATTATTTTAATGCAGAAAGTATTTGCATCATTGAATGGCCAGAAAAAGCAGAGAGAGTATTGCCAACGCCCGACCTTAACGTTAGTTTTACCATTAAACCCTTAGCTAATATTAATGCACTGGGCCGCAGTATCAATATCACAGCGCATTCAACACTGGGGCTGCAATGCATACAGGCAATGAAAGTTGAAGTTATTAAATGATTAATTTTGTACAGGTTAGATTTCAAATGAACAAACTAGTCAGCAATCGTTTACTAAAAAAAATATGTAAACTTTGCTTTTATTTAGGGCTTACTTTAAGTCTAGCATTAAGTGCTATTAACACCGTGCAAGCCGATAATAGCGTGGTTGCTGCAAGGGTTTGGCCTGCGCAAGACTACACACGCATCACATTAGAATCTAGTAAGCCTTTCATTTACAAGATGTCGATGATTCAAAACCCAGAGCGTATTGTGCTTGATGTGGAAAATATTGACCTTAACCCTATCATCAAATCTCTGACTGACAAGATTTTAGCAAGTGATCCATATATCAAGCAAATTCGTGTCGCTAAATATCAGCAAAATGTGGTGCGCTTAGTGGTTGATTTAAAAGCAGAAGTGAAGCCAAGCGCTTTTACGCTAGCACCGACAGGCGAGTATAAATATAGATTAGTGTTAGACGTTTACCCAGTTAAAGACCCGCTGATGGCGATGCTTTCACAGCGTGAAAATTCGACTGCAGTAGAGAGTAATTCCGTTGAGCAGACTTCGGCAAATATGAATATTAATAATGGTAATGACGCAGCCAAACCTGGCATTATTGTTGATCCACTACCCCCTCAACAGTCTGAAGCTAATGAGCCAAGCGGAACAGTTGAAACTTCTAAATCAGCTGAAGTGATTAAACCAGTTGAAGTGATTAAACCAGTTGAAGCGACAAAACCAGCCACAGTAGCTATTACAAAGCCTGAGCTTAATAATCAAGAAGCGCAAACATCAGGCCAAACGATAGAGAAAAAGAATGGTGCTAGTAATGCTGATGTTAAAACCACTGAGGCTAAGAGTAGTGAAACTAAAAAAACTGGGCGCCAAATTATCATCGCTATTGATGCCGGGCACGGCGGTGAAGATCCTGGTGCTCGCGGCGCAAATGGTAGTCGAGAAAAAGACGTCACTTTGATGGTTGCTAAGCGTCTTAAAAACAAAATTGATGAAGAGCCAAACATGCGTGCAGTCTTAACGAGGGATAGCGACTATTTCATTCCACTGCATGGGCGTGTAGTAAAAGCGCGTAAATTGCAAGCAGATTTGTTTGTATCGATTCATGCCGATGCTTTTACTAACCCTTCAGCTAGAGGTTCATCCGTATTTGCTTTATCTGAGCGCGGTGCAACTAGTGCCAGCGCACGTTATTTAGCTAAAAAAGAAAATGAATCCGACTTGATTGGTGGTGTAAGCTTAGATGATAAAGACCCCATATTGGCCAGAACATTGCTAGATTTATCACAAACGGCAATGATTAACGACAGTCTAAAATTGGGGAAAGCAGTATTGGGCCAAATAGCTGGCATTAATACTTTGCATAACAATCACGTAGAGCAAGCCGCTTTTGCGGTACTAAAATCACCCGATATACCATCGATTTTGGTTGAAACAGCATTTATTAGTAACCCTGAGGAAGAGCGTAGATTGAATGATGAGGGCTATCAGGATAAGTTAGTCACCTCAATTTTAACGGGAATAAAAAAATACTTCGCAACCAACCCTGCATTGGCTAAAACTAAAGTAGCCAAAGACTAAGATTATCTAAAGTAATTCTGCTTTGCATGGCGAACTAATTAATTAACATTTAAATTATCTTTTTTTCGTCATTAGGTAATCAATTTCTCTGCTGGTATCTCCATAGCCAGCTTGAGTGAGCAAGGCGCTCTCAATATAACGGCTTACCCGTTGCCTAAATGCGCTAACTTCATTTGTATCTACAAAAATCTGTGGGAATTTAAAACTTAACCATGCGTATAGACTTAAATTATGGCTAAGTAATTCAGCCGCTTCCAGATGTTTTGGGCTTTCAGAATCAAACCAAGTGAGTGCTTTGGGCAAATGGCGAATTTGATTTCCCCTCACACTTTGTAGACATAGCAGATAATAGTCTTTTTCAAACGCTACATTGAGTGAGATAGGTGCGCAAACAAAGATAAATTTATCTTTTAACGACATTTCTGGCGCATATTGATCGATCAGCATGGCTTGATTGATCTGATTGCTGAGCGAGGTTTGTGCAAAGAGTACTGATTTAACACTGGTTCTTTGTCGATGATAAGTCAGTACTTCTTCGATTTTTCGAGTATGTAACTGAGTAGCCAATTGTCCGATTTGATAAAAATCAATGCTGACAGGCAGTTTTGATAAATCTGAGGTGTCATCAACGCTGAGCATGTGTTCAATATGAATTAACTCGTCATTTTCAAGCACATTTACATAACCAGTGTCGTAAATACCAAATCTGCCAGCACGGCCAGCAATCTGTCGTACTTCAGTCGCATTGAGTGGCCGAGAAGCCACACCATCAAACTTGTGAATATTACTAAAGATAACGCGGCGTATCGGTAAGTTAAGGCCCATGCCAATCGCATCAGTCGCCACTAGAATATCGGCAGCCCCATCGCAAAAACGGGCTGATTCAGTTCTGCGTACTTCAGGCGATAATGCGCCGTAAATACTCGCAACGGTGAATCCCCATTGCCTAAAACGCGCTGAGAAAGTGAGCACATCTTTGCGACTAAAAGCGATAATTGCATCACCTTTTTCTAGCTTAGGCTTGATTTTTTGGCGATTATAACGCTTACCACATAAGCTTTCATCCTCTAGCACTAGTGGCGTTTTACGTGCTAAGTAAGTGATCTCATATGTTTCATTCATCGCTTCAATCGCTGCGATACAAGGCTTTGTAACAGCAGTTGAGCCACAGATGAATACTGCTTTTGCTGGTACGCCAATGAGTGCTGTTGTCCAAGCGCTGCCTCTATCAGGATCTTGCAACATTTGAATTTCATCAATAATTGCAACTTCAACTATTTTTGAGGGATTCATCATTTCAATAGTTGAAGAAGTATGTTGCGCGCCAGCCATCAGTACGCGCTCCTCACCTGTAATCAAGTTACAAGGCACGCCAGCAGCGACTAACCTGTCACGAATTTCCATTGCAAGTAAGCGCAACGGTGCTAGGTAGATGCCTGATTCTGCCTGTTCCAGCGCGATTAAAGCTTGGTAAGTTTTACCTGAATTAGTTGGGCCAAGATAAAAGTGATGATGTCGCTTTAGGCTGCGTGCAAGCTCGAATTGGTTGAAATATTCATCGTTCATAGGTAAATGAATTTAACGCAACCAGTATTAAAAATCTACACAAACTTATGGTTGTATGAGGATATTATTTGTATTTCACAGCAGACTCAATAAATTATTAGACGATTGATCTAGCTAATATAATAATGACTTATGGTTCATGCTCAAACAATTACAGAAAATTTCTGATAAACGTCAGAAAATTATAGATACTGCTAAGAATATTATCTTAGGTAAAGGTTTTACTGCGGTTGGTCTCAATGAGATATTAACCACTGCCAGCGTACCAAAAGGCTCTTTTTACCATTACTTTAAGTCTAAAGAACAGTTTGGCGATGCCATGCTTAAAAACTTTTTGATACCTATTTAGCACAGCTAGAGATTGTGCTTAGTGCTGCGCGTGGTTCTGTAAAGGCGCGTTTATTAGATTATTTTAATATTTGGTTGCTTAGCCAAACCAGCGATAGTACCCATGATAAATGTTTGGTTGTGAAGTTGAGCGCGGAGGTAACGGACTTATCTGAAGCCATACGCATGACCTTAAAGCACGGCACTGATCGTGTCATAAATCGAATTGCCGCTTGTGTCCAAGAGGGAATTGATCATGGTGAATTGCCTGCGCATCTAAATGCAAAATTTGTTACAAATGAAATTTACTATATGTGGGTTGGGGCGACTTTATTAACTAAAGTGCAGCATTCACGAAAGCCTTTAGAATGCTCAATGGCTTCAATGAAAAATAGATTAAGCATTTGATCAATAAAAGGTTTAAATTTTATTATGAAAGCTGTTGGACTCAAGAAATACCTACCAATTAAAGATGCAGAATCACTTTTGGATCTAGTGTTGCCCAAACCTAAAGCAACAGGTCGCGATGTTTTGGTGAATATTCACGCGATTGCGGTGAATCCTGTTGATACTAAAATACGCAAACCCAAAGACAAAATAGAACCTGAGCCTAAGATTTTAGGCTGTGATGCCGCGGGTGAAGTGGTTGAAGTTGGTTCAGAAGTTACCTTATTTAACATGGGCGATTTAGTCTATTACGCAGGTGATGTTACTCGCAGCGGCTGTAATGCTGAATATCAGTTAATGGATGAACGTATTGTCGGCCATAATCCAGCAAACTTAAG
>JAYTHN010000484.1:0-2298 GCA_043732505.1 Methylotenera sp. | reverse complement strand
CTTAGATCATCTTTGAAGTTGATGACAGAGTCTAGATTGTCACATTCGGTAATTGATCGAATTTTATTTCAACCACATAAAATCAGATCCACAGATTATGGTTATTAGGTTCTTTATTAAATAGCCATTTAAAGTGGTTTAGTCATGAACACGCTGAATTGATAACTAATTGATTATTAATGAGATGTAAACCGTTTAAGTTGAAATAAATTTTTTGAAAACAAGTAAAGGATCTTGATTTGATCAAGATGCATTTTAAATATATAAATCTTTAAACTTTATCGTAGGATTCAATAACCCAGAAAAATTCATATCGAGTTAATCTATCGTGATAATACGGTGTGACTTTTGAACTGATATCCTTGTAATGCTGCCTTTAACCAGCTCCTCTAGAATAAAAATATTAATCCGATAAGTAGGGTGAAAAAAACAATTAGTCCGGCTGTTTTATTTGAGGGTTTGAACAACACTAGTAACTTCTATATATTATAGAATTGATAAATTATAAACTAGAAAGTTGCACGTAATGCAAGAGCGGCATTAGTGCCTCCAAATGCGAATGAGTTTGTAAGCATCGTTCTTATTGCAACGTTATCGTGGGCGACATTGGGTACATAATCAAGATCACATTCTGGATCTGGCATGCTCAGATGCATTGTGGGTAATGCTACTGAATGTTGCATAGCTAGTAATGACAGCAGGCACTCTAGCGCACCAGCTGCACCGAGCAGATGTCCATGCAATGCCTTGGTTGCGGTAATCGGAATTTTGTATGCTCCTAGACCAAATACCGCTTTGATTGCGTTAGTTTCAACCAAGTCGTTGGATAATGTACCAGTTCCATGTGCGTTAATTGCGTCAATTGCTGACGGATTCAGTGATGCTGACGTTAATGCTGCACGCATTGTCGCGGCTTGTCCTTCAACGCTAGGTCGAGTAATGTGGCTAGCATCTGTAGAATGACCGTAACCAAGTATTTCACCGTGTATGGGCATGCCCCTTGCCATAGCACTTTCCCAAGACTCTAACACCAGCATAGCTGCTCCTTCGCCGATTACCATTTCACTGCGGTTCTTAGAGAACGGTTTGCAAGAAGTCGATGGCTCATTAGTATCAAAAGAAGCAAGCGTCTGCAATGCCTACCATGCTTTTAATGAACCCAAAGAAAGAGGTGCTTCAGCTCCTCCAGCAATCGCAACATCTAGATTACCACTCGCAACACGCAGCCAAGCTTCACCGATCGCTACTGCTGAAGAAGAGCAGGCGGTTGAATAGGTAAAGGTTGGCCCAGTAATATCATGTTCGATACCAATCCATGCTGCTGGCGCGTTATGCATACCCATTAGTACGGTAAATGGTTTGATGCGGTTAGAATTATCACCATAGAGAGTTTTGTAGCCTTCGTCGTTAGTTTGCGAGCCGCCCATTCCAGTACCAAGAAATACACCAGTTCGTCTACGGTCAATTTTTTTTAAATCACAATTAGCATCTGAAAATGCTTGATTAGCTGCAACAATTGCAAATTAACTAACTCTATCCAGCATCCGCAATTTGGGTGGGTCAAAATAATCAGCACCATTAAATCTTACACAAGCAGCCAGCGGAGCAGTAAGTCTATGAACGAAAGGGACATTGAGTAGCTGTATACCTGAGCGGCCTTTATATGCACTCTCGTATACTTCAGCCGCACTATTACCTAAAGGTGAAATTACGCCAATACCAGTCACCGCAACTCGCCTCATCCGGCTCATGTAATGGCTATAACATCATTAATATGGTCACCACCACTGATTGCTGCAGTTAATAGCGTATCAATATAACTAACCACATCGCCCACAGTTTGTAATGCTTCTGATTCTTTTGTTAGCGAGATTTTAAATTCATCTTCAAGATGAAATATCAGTTCAGCCATTCCTAGTGAATCAATACCCAATGCTTCAAGAGGAGCATCAAGCTATAAAGATTCTGGTTGGATCATATAATCTTTTACCAGAATTGCACTAAGGCGTTCTAGTGTTGTTGTCATAATATTTCCTCTATTGAAATCATATTATTTATTATTGATAATCATTAGGTAATTTTGGAGACAGATTCGACCATTGATAACTTTCCGCAAACGACCACATTGAAACTTTTGCCTTTTGCTCCAATACTTGGGCTTGGGTTAATATAGCAATAGTATTAGGATCGATAGCTCAGTTTACTTTGCCTGCTAACTTGGCCCCCATGTGATGGCACTAGGCCAACTCTTTGCCATGGCAATTAATGGCGAGGCTAGAGAGGGTCGCATTGCGCAGC
>JAYTHN010000483.1:0-2309 GCA_043732505.1 Methylotenera sp. | reverse complement strand
CTTATGCTTGTTGTTTGGGGTTCTAGTGTAGAGGTCGAAACACGCAAGGTAGATGTGCATGTAAACCACTTACGTACTAAATTGAAATTAACGCCTGAGTTTGGTTGGAAGCTCACATCAATCTATCAACAAGGTTATCGTTTAGAAAGAAGTCGTTAAGTCATGATGAAAACTAGCATCCAGTTTCTAGCGATCAGCTTCATATTTCTAATCAATCCAACATTGGCTGGAGAAGTTAAATCTACAGTAAGTTCATCTTTAAATGAGCAAGATACTTGGTAGTAAACAGTGAGTAAAAACGACTCTTTCGAGCGTATTTATCAAAAATATATGTTTAAACACGCAGATATCTTAGCGTTATCGCAGTTAAATCAGCACAAGCTCAGTAAAAAATTACAGCTTAATCAAGTATTGATTATTCCAGTAGAGATGCTTAAAAAAGTGCCTACTACCGCGGAAGTGCTAGTAGCTAATGGAGATGTGATGGCAATGACTTTAATCGCTAATCAAAATCGCAAAGTCAATAAAGGTGATGTTTTAAACGCAGATATTACATTAGTGACTGGTAAAACAGCTTGGCTAAAATGCGTTTTGCTGATGGGTCTATTAATAACCTACAGTCAAACTCAAGTCTGAGCATTCAATCTAGTTTTCTGCTGGTAAAGGTACGCATGTTGTTCAGCTAAAGCTAGGCCAAGGCCGCACTGATGACATAGCAAACCCAAATCATCAGTTGGGAAATCGTATGCAGATTGAAACACCTTCTGCCGTTGCAGCTTTACGTGGTACTGAGTTTAGGGTTGGTGCTGAGGGCGATATTGCATTACAAGAAACGCTAGAGGGCCAAGTTGGTTTTAGTGCGGCTGGACAAGAAGTGTTATTAGCTAAAGGCTTTGGTATTGCTGTTGAGAAAGACAAGGCCCCTATGCCGCCTATCGTGCTACCTGCTGGGCCAGACGTAAGTGCATTTGATAAGCAATTTTCTAGTAAGCCGGTAGAATTTAATTTAACGCCCCAAGCAGAAGCCGTTGCATACATTAGCCAACTTGCATTAGATGCGGACTTTACCCAAATTTTGAATGAACAAGTCATTTAATCTACCAAGTTATCATTTGATCATCTAGCTGATGGTCGATATTACCTGAGGCTAAGGGCGCAAGAGCAACATGGCTTGCAAGGTAAAGATGCTATACATATATTTAATTTCAAGCTTTTGCCACCACCGCCTCCGCCACCAGAGTTAGTTGAGCCTGTAAACGAAGCTGTTATTCCACTTGCGCCTACCACGCTAAGCTGGACAGCGGTTCCATTAGCCAATAGTTATCTCGTGCAAATAGCGAGAGACATTAATTTTGAAAATAAAATTTTTGAACGTGTCGCATCATTTAATCAACTCACAAACTCATTTGTTGCAGGCCAGTTCTATTGGCGCGTAGCAGTATTGAATGCTGGCAAGCCGCAGAAATTTTCAAATTATAGAAAATTCACCCGATAAATCTTGCTGAAATTTAACCCTATTAAAAATAAGCTTAACGATAAAGTTTTTACCGACTTTACACTGGCACTAATTGCCTTACTAATAGTTTTGAGTGGTGTACTGATTCGTTTCGATAATCTATATTACGATTTGGATCGCTATCTCACTTTTAAGCCTGCGGCTGCGGATATTGTTATAGTTGCGATTGATGAAGCGAGCTTAAATAAAATAGGCCGTTGGCCTTGGTCACGCACTATCCATGTTGACCTGCTGAATAAATTAGCGACTGAGCAGCCCAAAGTAATTGGTTTAGATATCATTTTCGCTGAACCTGAACTTAATCATCCAGAAGCCAATTTAGCACTTGAGCAATCAATCGCCAAAGCGCGTAATGTGGTTCTGCCTGAGTTGCTAAAAGTGCCTTTTGCGGGTGCCGCAATCAAGCAGAGTTTACCAGTCGCAAATTTAGCGGCACATGCTGCGATGCTCGGGCGTGTGCCATTAGATGCTGATGGTATAGCAAGAAGTATTTATGGGAAGGTTTAGGTCAAGCAAATTTACCGCATTTTTCACAAGCGGTTTTACAGGTAGCAAAAGAACTGCCAAATAATATTGATACTTTTCCGTCTAAACTATCTTCACCAGAAACAGGACATTTAATCGCCAAACTGCTGCGTAAAATAAAATTTACCGGGCCGTCGGGGCATATCCAGCAATTTCTTACGCGAATGTTTTATCAGGTGATTACCCAGCGCAATTCTTCAAAAATAAAATTGTACTAGTAGGTGCAACCGCTGTAGGTATGGGTGATGTGCTACCTACGCCAGTATCC
>JAYTHN010000482.1:0-7885 GCA_043732505.1 Methylotenera sp. | reverse complement strand
CCTTGTTAAACACCTAATCATTAATTACAGAAAATATTAACCAATAAACCCTTTTCTTCAAGCTTATGTAAGTCAACACCTTGCTCAAATAAATGGTAATCAGCTTTATTTAGCAACCAAGTCTGATAATTTTGCGCAGTCGCAAACTCAACAAACTGGCTATCAATCAAGTTATCTTCAACTAATGTCTGTAATGGCGCGGAGAGTGCGTTCTGATAACTAGTTAACAGTTTAGATTTCACAAGAATCAATTGCTCAGCGCCTAACTTGTTTGCTAACCATGCGCTTAAACTATCAGAAGTCACTTGCCAGTTTCTTTGAATAGTGTCGTCAGCCAACACCATTTTACTTGGCAACCACACAATACCTCGGTGCTGCCATCCACGCTCTGCGATTTCTAACTCACTGCTAGCAGTACTAAGGCCAGCATTCATGCCTGCCATTAATAACCCAAATTGATCCATCGCTAGTAAAGCCAACTCATGTGCCGCACAATCGTTAATATTGGATAACTGTTGAGCTTCACGAACCGTATCTGCAAATATGCCGCCACCTGGCACAATCACAATTTTTCCGTCACTAAACCTTACTAAGTTTTCTAGCCAACTCGCAAGCTCTGGCTCACCAAGCAAGCTACCACCTATTTTTACTACCCACATGACGCTATTCCCCAACTCATTGTTTATTTTGGTAATAATTCAATGCGGCTCCATTAAACTTAAAAAGTTATATCAGGATTTTTTATTGCAAAATTCACTACAAATGTTCATGTCTAGTTTATTGTTATTATTCATAAAACTCTCAATTAGAGTTTTTGAAATATTTCATTGTTTTTAACATGCTAGATGCTTTATCTAGCGTTTCAGCATACTCTTTTTCAAGCGTTGAGTCTGCAACTATGCCGCCTCCCGCATAAAAACTAATTTCACCTGTTTTATTATCTTCATTTGCGGCATATACCGCTGTGCGAATCGCGATATTTGTATCCATATTGCCATCATAGCCAATATAGCCAATCGCACCGCAATACACACCACGCCTATGCGGTTCCAGCTCTTCAATAATTTGCATGGCTCTGAGCTTAGGCGCACCAGTAATAGAGCCGCCAGGAAAGCAACCACGCAATAAATCTATGGCAGTTTTACCAGCTTGCAAGGTTCCAGTAACGATACTCACTAGATGATGCACATTCGCAAAACTTTGTAATTGAAACAATTTATCAGCTTTGACTGAACCAGTCTCGCAATTTTTACTAATGTCGTTGCGTAATAAATCGACGATCATCAAATTTTCAGCTTTGTCTTTGATGCTCACTTGCAAATCTGCAGCATATTGCTGATCTTGTTTTATATCGTCAGAACGCGGCCTGGTGCCTTTAATAGGTCTAGTTTCTATATGGTTGCCCACCACTTGTAAAAATCGCTCAGGTGAGCCAGAAAGTATTTGCAATCCCCCGAAATTCATATACGCCATGAATGGTGCAGGGCTAACTTCTCTTAACTTGTTGTAAGCAATCCAACTGTCACCAGCTGCCTGCGCAGCAAAGCGTTGTGCGAGATTGACCTGATAACAATCGCCTTCGATGATGTAATCTTTGACCTTGTTGAAAGCTTGGCCATATTGGCTAAAATCCATGTTGCTCGTCACAGGCGATGTGAGTTTAAATTTTGTGACACAATTTATGGGCGGCGCGTCAAACAAAGCACACAGTGCAGACCACCGATTATGCGTAGACTGCTGAAACCCATGTGACACTAAACAAGCCGTTTTCTCACGATGGTCGACCACCACTGCCCAATCGTAAATGCCTATCTTCATTTGCGGTAAAGACTCATTTTGCAAAGCAAGATTCGGCAACTTCGCCTCTTGTCGCATCAAATCATAACCAAAATAGCCAACAGCACCACCGCTAAAAGGTAGGCTTAAAGACAAAGCTTGATATGGTGCTAATAAACCATTAAGTATGGCAAAAGGGTCTTCGTGACTAATCGTTACCTGACCATTTTGTACGATTTCAGTCAGAACTTCATTCAAGTTTTCGGCTGTACTAATGGTGATAAATGGTTCAGCCACTAAAATATCGTAGCGTCCATATTCCCCTTGAGGCTGTCCACTGTCTAAGAATATCGCCCACGGTTTATGGCTTAACCGTGCAAATAAATTTGCAGTATTCGGCTGATATTCAAGATTATATTTAAGTGGAAACATACTCGTTAACAATTACTTTATGTTCATTCAATGCTAAATTTGCTACGGCAACAGCTGGTAGACAAACAGTAGCCCAGTGGGTTGCAGCTTCTAAATCGGCAAATTGAGCGTGGGTAATATCCGCTAAATTTTTACCTATTAACTGCGCAACATCAACATATTGAATATTCATTGATGATGCAATCTCTTTCACTAAAAAACAGCCTGCGCCTGCGCCAATCATTAAAATTTCGCTCGTTTGATGATTATTTTTCAAACGTGAAATATGCATACTCGCAACTGCGCTCAAACGCATCAACTGCTGCGCTTTAAAAGCCTGCGCTAATTCAATCCAATCTACTAATGTCGCATCCCCCACATCATGTCCTATCATACGCGCAATACGTCGCGCACTCGCAAATTCGCTTTTATCTTGGCCATCAGCACTATCCACCATATCATCGGACACTTGTAAATCCCCAATCAGGCGATAGATATCAGCCGTGGTTGCAAAATATTCAGCGGCTACAGTAGTCATACTATTCTTAAATTTTATTTTTTGCGCTAATGCCATTAAAGGTGTCCGAATTACACCAGTGTAAATCAGCTCTTCAGTCTGCATGCGCATAGAATCGGTAAAGCCCAAACAGGCTGGCTGAAAGTTTTGCAATAACACAAAATCCGATGTGGTACTGCCGATATCTATCAATAGGCTATGCTTACACATCTGTAATTGTTCCAATTGCAAACCAATATATCTCGAGCTTGCAAGCCAATTAGCCGATGCAATTGTTTGCCAATGTTGCTCAACTTCGTCGAATGTTATAAAAGTTGACTTAGACATATTCATGCTAGATTGCCCAGCGTAAAACCGTTTGCTACCTGTTAATTTGGCCTCCATTGTGCGGCTGATTGCCCGTACACCGGCTTGGCGGCTGTCAAATAGGTCGACCAATTCACCTGTCATCGTAATCGCGTGTAAAGCAGACTGGTGTTTGAACGTGTTTAATATTAAATCAATCGCAGATTCGAGTTCTGGCAAGCCCCGCCAAAGTGCACAAGGTATTTGTATTACGTTAACCAAGTCGCCATTATCATCAAGTAATGCGGCTTTTAAATGCGCCCCGCCTACATCCCAACCTATGATTTGATTATTCATTGAATTTAACTTCTACCATTTTATTTGCCAGATTTTCTGGTAACTCAAAGTTTGGATTATCCATTAAATCCAATAACAATTCTGCTGGGTTACAATCCAATGATTCGTTTAAAGCAATATAAGAAGTTGTGATTCTAGGGTTGATTTCCACCACATAGATAGCTTTATTATGAATAATCACGTCAATGCCAACATAACCATTTAGGCTAGGAATCGCTTTTGCAATATGGTCAGCGAGGCTGACAAAAGCCGCATGAAAATTGCTCAAACCATTCACCACTGAGCCATGATATTGAAATACTACTGATTGACTTGATTGGGCGGTCTTAATTGCAATTTTTTGCTGATTGCAGCTTAATAGCCACGCCTCACCATCTTTGCACAATACAGAAATACTTGCTGGCATGCCTGTTTGATAAGGCTGCACAATATATCTCGCCAGCTTATCTACATTAAAATTTAGCCATTCATGCAACATGCCTTTATTCTGAAAATAGAAAATGTCATCACACCCCGCTCCATCATCAGGTTTAACCACGTAACCATTAATAACTGATTCATCCGTATTAAGACTGGATGTTATGTAAGCGCTTGCGGCTTGGGTTAAAATCGTCAAGATATTCGCACTTTTTAACGCCTGAAACGTTCCATATTTACTGCTCGCTACATTGACAGCAGGTTGGCTACAACCTAGATTCCTAGCTGAGCTAAACGTTATCATCTCTGTTAATTCACGCAGTACGCCATTAGTTTCTGGCCCTATCACTAAAGCTGCATCGCAGCCTTGTAATAATGATTGCCAAATTTCCATAGCATTCGATTTTTCATCGATACGAATAGCCTGCTCAGTTTTCGTAGATGGACTCAGTCTAGCGTCATAAGTCGTAATGATTTCAACTTCTTTGAGCAAACTAAAATCATGCAACAGAGCGTCTCGCATCAGCATCGCCTCTCGCAACAATGAACCTGTTAGCGGTACATTATTTAAACCGCCAGCTGTGATATATTCTAATAATAGTAGCTTCAAAAAATCTCACATTTAATACTTACATATTCAAAGTCACGCTATGGAAATCATCCCGGTTATAGATCTAATGCACAGCCAAGTAATGCATGCAAAATTTGGACAACGACAACATTATCAGCCAATTCAATCGCAACTCTGTAACTCCAGCGATCCTCTAGAAGTCATTAACGCGCTCTTAGAATTATACCCATTTGAACGCATGTATATTGCCGATATTGACGCAATACAAGGGTCTGGCAGTCATTTTGAATTGATTGTGTCACTCGCAGAGCAATTTCCGCAGCTAAATTTTTGGCTGGATTGCGGTATACGTCAAATGAATCACCGTGCACTCCATTATCAACAAAATATCCGCTCCGTGATTGGCTCAGAAAATATGGATAATCTACTTAACTACCGAGCTGTTAGCTATGGATGCTCTAGTCGCCATGTGTTGTCGCTAGATTTTAATCAAACAAATAGTCTAGGTGCTCAAGAATTACATGACACCGCTAAATACTGGCCGGATGACACTATTTGCATGAGTTTAAATCATGTAGGCAGCGGGCTGGGTGCAGATTTATTTAAGTTGGAACAGATGCTGACTTTGAATGCGGCAAGAAAAACACCTAGCCGACTTTATGCGGCTGGAGGTATTCGACATATTGATGATTGCAGAAAATTGAAAAAATTAGATATTTCAGGCGTATTGGTAGCAACTGCGTTGCATAATAAAACGATTACTTCAGCTGAAATCGCCCAGTTATACACACAATAAAAAAACCCGAGTAAAATCGGGCTTTTAGATGCTCACTTAAAATTTATGCTGCGTTAAAATTACGTCAGGTTAAATTTAAGCCAACTTAAATTTATTCTAGATTCGCATGAATAGCACGCATACCCACTTCAGTTAAACCTTTTGCAGCGATTAAATCGGCAATAGCTGCTTCTAAGAAAATCAATGTTGATAGTTCAAATTGTGAACCCATCGGCATCGCAATATTGGCTGGGAAGCTTTCATCGTTTCCGATTTGAATCGTTAAGTCTGCCACATCTGCCATTGCTGAGGTTTTTTTCATCGAAACAACCACTAATTTAGCACCTACAGATTTAGCTTTTTTAACGAACGGTAATAACGTTTCTGTACCGCCTGAGCCTGATACCAATAACAATAAATCACCCGCTTTAATTGCAGGAGTGACTACTTCACCAATCATGCTGACGTTGTAACCTGAATGCACTAAACGCATTGCAAAAAAGCGGGACACTAGCAATGAACGACCTGCGCCACCGATAAAAATGCGACCAGCTTCATCAACCAATTTTAATAATTTGGCTGCATTGATATTATCTGTTTCTGACAAGATAGAAGTGAGTCTATCTAAAATTAATTTTTGATGATCCATGATGATTCCTTAATTGTTCAACTGTTATTTTGGTATTTAATCTTAATCGTATCAAAAAAAATCCTGACCCATTGCTGAGTCAGGATTTTTTATTTACTCATCTCAATAATTGCTTATTGGGCTTAGTTAATGACTATTGGTTAATAAAAGCCAATACTTAACTTAAGCGTGAGCAATAGCTGTGATTTCAGCAGCTGAAGCAGCAGGATCAGCAGCGCCGTAAATAGCAGCACCAGCAACAATGATTGTTGCACCAGCATCACGCACTTGAGCAGCTGTTGCAGCTTTCACGCCACCAGCAACTGAGATTTCAACGCCTAAGTTCAATGCAGCAACTAAAGCTAAATCTGTGAATGGTGTTTGACCAGCAGCTTGTTGATCTAAACCAGTGTGAACACCAATGATGTGAGCACCAGCAGCAACAACAGCTTTAGTAACAGCAGCTTTATCAGCAACGTTGATCAAATCAACTTGAGCTTTTTTGCCGTATTTGTTAGCAACATCAATTACACCTTTGATAGTACCGATATCAGCACAACCAAGAACTGTACAGATATCTGCACCAGCTTTGTAGAATGGCTCAGCTTCGTAGAAACCAGCATCCATAGTTTTTAAGTCAACTAAGATTTTGTTGTTTGGGAATTTAGCACGTAAAACTTCAAGTAATTTAACACCATTGTGCTTAATGCAAGGTGTACCAATTTCCAAGATATCTACATGTGGAGCTACTGTAGTTGCTAAAGCAACAGTTGCGTCAAAATCTAATGAATCTAATGCCATTTGGGTTAATGCCATGGTGTTTCTCCGGTTAATAATTTTAAGGTGTTACAGATTATTGCTATTTTCGTAAAAAATTCAAAACCATGCTTAATTTAAATAATTAAATTTAAGATGCGTTTAGATATTTATATATCTAAACGCTTGTTTTTGAATTTTTAGCATTACAAAAAAATCGTACTAAACAAATTTAGTGCTACAAAAAACTGGAGACTTATAGTAAATGTCCAGTAAGCATATGTCAATTCTAAACTTGCATCATTACGCTTTTATTACAATTTAATTTCAATATTACCAATTAAAATACATGTTACTTGAGCAACCACCAATAGTTACCTATGTAATTAGTTACAGTTTTGCACTTAAAGCCGCTTCTAGTTTGTTTTGGTCAACCACAAAACCACGAATGCCTTCAGCTAGCTTTTCAGTTGCCATTGCATCTTCATTCAATGCAAAACGAAACTCAGCTTCAGTCATTTTTGCTGGCGCGGCAGTTTTAGCACCACCATCTAACAATAGACGTGGCAAATCACCTTGAGTCGCTTCTAATTCTTGTAATAAGTTTGGCGCAATTGTTAAGCGATCACATCCAGCTAAAGCAGTCACTTCACCGATATTACGGAATGAAGCACCCATTACCACTGTTTTATAGCCATGCTCTTTAAAATAAACATAAATCTTACGTACAGAAATAACACCTGGATCTGTTTCAGATGTGTAAGTCTCACCAGTTTTAGCTTTGTACCAATCTAAAATACGACCCACAAATGGTGAAATCAAAAATACGCCAGCTTCAGCACATGCGCGTGCTTGGCCAAAACCAAATAGTAATGTTAGGTTACAGTTGATGCCTTCTTTTTCAAGAATTTCGCCCGCTTTGATGCCTTCCCAAGTTGAAGCTAATTTGACTAATACACGACTTTTATCTACGCCTGCATCTTTGTACAATTTAATAATTAAACGGCCTTTAGCGACCATTGCATCAACATTAAATGATAAACGCGCATCCACTTCTGTTGAAATACGACCTGGCACTTCTTTAACGATTTCAAGGCCAATCAATACCGCTAATTTATCTGCAGCGTGATCAACTTGTTGTTCTTTATTGCCGCCCTGCGCTATAGCATAGGCAATTGCTTCATCAATCAATGACGCATATTGTGGCAATTGGCTTGCTTTTAACAATAATGATGGGTTTGTTGTAGCATCGTAAGGTTTAACCGCTTTAATTGCTTCAACGTCACCAGTATCTGCCACGATCGTGGTCATGGTCTTTAATTGCTCTAATAAACTTGCCATTCTTGCCTCCTGAAATTATTTATGATGACTTAAGCTGCAAAACTTGTTATC
>JAYTHN010000481.1:0-2314 GCA_043732505.1 Methylotenera sp. | reverse complement strand
TAATCCGACTTGTCGCATATATTCCATGGACAAACCATAAGCTGGCTTACTTGCCAATTTATTGGCTTAGCAAATTTGGGAAGCCTTTCGCATTGAACTTATCGCTTCAGCGATTAGTGAAATGGTGATGACTCTTGCGGTTATTGCGCGCTTTGTCTCAATACCGTTTAATCTTTATTTCATAATTTCCGCTTACGCTCAATGACGAAATTATAAGTTTCCTGTAAATTTCTACCTCCAATTACAATTCAATCGCTTTCATCTCTATTCTAATAATCTACATTCAAATAATTTTGTATGTGCTTCATTTATAACGATATTATATTTATCAAGAAAATGCGCTAAGTCATTGACCTATAAAGAAAAAATAGTTAAAAAGGGCTTGCGCTGCTCTTTTTTTTTATCTATAGTGCATATTAGTGGGAAAAAGTGGGGTTTTGTGGAGAATTGTTATTTGAAAGGCGGGTTTGATAACTACTAAGGGTTTACCAAATAGCGCTTTAGCAGTTCTCCATTGTTTTATTTAGTTAGTATTTTATAGATTAAATCAATTTTACCAATGATTACTTAAGCCTTATGTGGCTTAAAGCTGTGCTTTAAGGAAAATAACGAACGTATGTTTCGCGGTGCCACCTCATTAAGTTTAGACACAAAAAACAGACTCGCTGTGCCTACCAAGCACAGAGAAGAGCTGCAACTTGAGTGCGACGGTAACTTAGTGTTAACGGCGCATCCGCACGGTTGTTTGTTGTTGTATCCGCAGCATGTGTGGGAGCCTATTCAAACCAAAATCATGGCGCTTTCGTCGTTTGATAAAAATTCTAGTGCTTTACAGCGCTTGTTGGTTGGACAGGTTGAAGATATTACTTTAGATACTGCTGGTCGCTTACTGGTGTCGCCAGTGTTACGCGAGTTTGCTGGGTTGGATAAAGAGGTCATGTTGGTTGGGCAAGGTAGCCATTTTGAATTGTGGAATATTGCGGCTTGGCGAGCTCAGCTTGCACAAGTGATGCAGAGTGATGGCTTCACGATGCCAAATGAACTTGAGGGTTTCTCGCTGTGATTAAGGGCGTGAACATTGCGCCCACTAAAGAATCACCGTCTCTAAAAGAAGTGTTTGATAAAGAAGTAGTCACTCAAAAAATTGCATCACATAAAAAAGCGTCTCCCCTAAACGCATTTAAGTCAGAAAAGCCCTTATCTAAAGTGTCAAATTTATCTGAAGCATCAGATGCAAATACCCATACCACGGTGCTGCTGGATGAGGCTGTGCAGGCGCTTGCAATCAAACCTGATGGTATTTACGTGGATGGGACATTTGGTCGCGGTGGGCATTCTAAGAAAATATTAGCAGCGTTGGGTGCTAAAGGCCGCTTGATTGCATTTGATCGTGATTTGAGTGCGATTGAATCTAGCAAGGCGATTGAAGATGCTCGGTTTAGCATGGTACATAGCCATTTTGCTGGGATGCAGAATGAGCTTGCTGATTTAGGCATTGGCAAAGTAGACGGAATTTTATTGGATTTAGGTATTTCTTCACCGCAAGTAGATGTTGCGGAGCGTGGTTTTAGTTTTAGGTTTGATGCGCCTTTAGATATGCGCATGGATCAAAGTAGAGGGCAAACAGTGGCAGATTATCTGGCCATTGCAACAGAGCAACATTTAGCGGAGGTTATAAAAAATTATGGTGAAGAACGGTTTGCTAAGCAGATTGCAAGGGCGATTATTACGGAGCGCAATGACGGGCGCGCCATCACCACTACAGGGCAACTTACCAAGGTCGTGGCAGGGGCAGTCACGCGGTTTGAGCCCGGCCAGAATCCCGCAACGCGCACATTTCAAGCTTTACGGATTCACGTCAATCAGGAGCTTGAGGAGTTGTCGCTAACGCTGCCGCAGGCGCTTGCCACGCTCAAGCCTTCGGCACGGCTGGTCGTGATCAGCTTTCACTCGCTGGAGGACCGGATCGTGAAGAATTTCATGCGCGCAGCTGCCCGGCCGATGTTGCCAGACCGGCTGCCGGTGAAGGCGCGTGATCTTCCGGCGCCGAAGCTGCAGCTCATCGGGCGCCCGGTGCGGCCGGCGCTGGAGGAAATCACCGCCAATCCGCGCGCGAGAAGCGCGGTGATGCGGGTCGCCGAGAAACCTGGCGTGACCCCGGCATGACCCGGGTCAATTTCCTGCTTCTGTGCATCCTGACGGCGTGCGCGCTGGGTCTGGTAACGTCGCAGCACCGGGCGCGCCAGTTCTTTGCGGAACTCGAACAGGAACTGGAACGTTCGCGTCACCTCGGAGTCGAATACGGCCAGCTTCA
>JAYTHN010000480.1:0-7919 GCA_043732505.1 Methylotenera sp. | reverse complement strand
AGCTTCAATGAAAAATGTCGCGTAATCACGGCATGATCCACTGGCCTGTTTTAGTGTGGTAAATGGTGACTGCACGCCAGCTTCTTCTCGCATTTGATAGCGAAACTGTTGGTTGATAGACTGATTTAATTTTAACAGCATGCTAGAAGTGTCCATCCCGTATAGCATTAACTGCTGTAGCCAAATATTTACTTGATATTCATCATTAAGAAAAATAGGTTGCTGAAAAGCGGCTAAGTCAACTTGTTCATCAAGCGGATAAATAAATGGGTAATTTACTGGGTGGTCTTCAATAGTAAAATCATAGGCCGTAAGCTCGTAATTTTGAATAATGACTTCACTAGCAATGAGGAGTCTATTCGAAGGCTCAAGAAAATTGACTACAGCCAAAGAGTTATTAAACACATCACGCTGCCATTTAATAGTGTTTGCAGATGTGATTTCTAGCATTGAAGTTTCAATACGAACGTCATGCCCTTCGCGTGGGCGCAACAACAACCGGTGAGTATTTAATGTCAGCGTGGTTGGGAAAATGTATTCTGTTACATGTTTGATGCATAATCTTTGCATGCTATTTTATGTTTTAAGATTGGTTTAACTAACATTGGATCAACATAAATTTAATCAGGTGGCGCATCTAGTAACTCAACGCGAACCACCATTTCCCTTGGATATAATGCTGGCCCATACTGATTGAATATCGCTACATCAGCAGCATCGCGTCCGTAAGCAACCGTCACACGCCCACCAATCGGATTTGCTTGGGTAGGATCAAAAGTGTACCAGCGGCCGCCCACATAGGCTTCAAACCAAGCGTGAAAATCCATAGGATTAAGTCCGTGTAAATAACCAACCACCATCCGAGCAGGAATACAAAGACCTCGACAGAGCGCGATACCAAGATGCGCAAGTTCACGGCATACACCTTCACGTTGCTGGTTGACTTCTACTGCAGATAACTGAAAGTGGATAGAGTCGGGATTAAAGTGAATATTATTGCGTATCCATGTCACTAAAGCATCAACTTGATTATAACCAGGCGCTACACCAGCCACGATTTGTTGCCCCAGGTCAATAAATTTATCTGATTCACAATAACGGGTCGGTAACAAATAAGTGAGTACTTCGTCTGGCAAGTTTTGTACTTCATCAAAAGGCGCGCCTTGGCAAACATCTATACCATCAGATGTCAGAATGTCTGCGGAGGTCCGTATTGAAAACTCACCAGGCAGGGCAGTCAATCGTTGGCATAAATTACCATAATTGTCTGTAAATTCAACCACAGGCACGCTGGGGTTTAATGTGTAAGATTCACGTGCTATCCATTGATGCAAGCTACTGCGGGGACGCAACATTAGGATAAACGGCGTATCAACACTTACATCAAAAGTAATATCACATTTAGTTCTAAGCCACACGGTATTTCCTTATTATCAAACATATATTATTATTAATTATGCAACTCATTCTAACGTGTTTAAATTTAGAGATGAATACTTTGTAGCTAGTTAATTTATATTTATATCACGTTAATATTGACCAAATATATTCAGACTAATTTTACGCAGATAACATTAACAGGGAACGTTGCACTTTAATGTACGGTGGATATTACAGATGCACCAATAATGTGCGCAATTTTAGTAGCCATTCAAAATCTAGCCTGAAGTGGCATAAGATGAAGACTTAACCCCTACTTATGTAGCTGGCACGTACCTTGCATTGCTTAAGTTGCATTGAGTTAAATAATACTTAAAATAGATACTATGGCTGATATTAATTATAAAAATATAAAACTAAATGCTTTTGACGAATCTTTTGACGCTAAGCAGGGTGTTCGGTCAGTGTATGCACCTTATGCTAAATGGCTTGCTAGTAAAGAATTCTCACAACTAGCACAAAAATCACGTGATGCTGAATTGTTGTTTCGCCGAGTCGGTATTACTTTCGCAGTCTACGGCGAAGATGAGGGTGCTGAGCGCTTAATTCCTTTTGATGTGATTCCTCGCATATTGGCAGCCAGTGAGTGGAAAAAGCTCTCTGAAGGCGCATGCCAACGCGTACGCGCACTCAATATGTTTTTGAATGACATCTATCACGGCCAAGATATTATTAAAGCGGACATTATGCCAGCGAGCATACTCAACAATGAGATGTATCGCCCTGAGATGCAAGGCGTAGATGTGCCAGGTGATGTCTATGCACACATTGCAGGGATTGATATTGTGCGAACCGAAGCGGATAGCTTTTACGTGCTAGAAGATAATTTGCGTACGCCGTCTGGCGTGTCTTATATGCTAGAAGACAGACGTATGATGATGCGTCTTTTCCCCGAACTATTCCGCCACTATCCAATTGCACCAGTAGAGCATTACCCGCAACTGTTGCTAGAAAACTTACGTGCGGTTGCACCACGCGGAGCGAATGACCCTACGGTGGTGCTGATGACGCCAGGTGCTTATAACAGCGCTTACTTTGAGCATGCGTTTCTTGCACAGCAGATGGGTATTGAGTTGGTAGAAGGGCGCGATATGTTCGTTAAGGACAACGCCGTATTTATGCGAACAACAGAAGGGCCTAAAAAGATAGATGTTATTTACAGGCGTATTGATGATGACTTCATTGACCCGTTAGCCTTTAGAAAAGACTCAATGCTGGGTATACCAGGCTTGGTGTCTGTTTATCGTAATGGTGGTGTGGCACTCGCTAATGCGATAGGTACGGGGGTAGCGGATGATAAAGCAACCTATACCTATGTGCCCGACATGATTCGTTTTTACTTAGGTGAGGAACCGATATTGTCGAACGTACCAACTTATAAGTTAAGTATTGAAGATGACAGAAAGTATGTGCTAGCGAATTTAGAGAAGCTAGTAGTAAAAGAAGTGCAAGGTTCTGGTGGGTATGGCATGTTAGTGGGGCCTACTTCTAGCAAAGCGCAGGTTGAGGAGTTTCGTTTACGCATTATTGCGAATCCAGATAATTATATTGCGCAGCCAACACTCGCGCTCTCTACCTGCCCAACCATGGTGAAAGATGGCGTTGCGCCACGGCATGTGGATTTACGCCCTTATGTTTTAACCGGAAAAACAACGACTGTAGTACCAGGCGCGCTATGCCGTGTAGCGATGAATGAAGGTTCATTAGTGGTGAATTCATCACAGGGCGGTGGCACCAAAGATACGTGGGTGTTGCAATGTTAAGCCGTACCGCTGATCACCTTTACTGGATGGCACGTTATATAGAACGTGCTGAAAACATGGCCCGTATGCTGGAAGTGACTTACAGAATGTCGCTAGTGCAGAATGCTGCACAAAGTGAGGCAGCGCTGTGGGTGCCACTTTTACATATATCAGATACGGTTAAAGAGTTTCATGCTAATTACGATGAAGTAAGTGCACGTAATGTGATTTATTACATTGCGTTTGATGAAAGAAACCTATCTAGCATTTACAGTTGTTTACGCGCCGCACGAGAAAATGCGCATGCCGTACGCGTGGCGATGTCTTCAGAAATGTGGGAGAACATCAATAGCTTATGGCTAGAGTTTCACCAGATGGATGAAAAGCTCATCATGGATCATGGCTTATCAGAATTCTGCGATTGGGTGAAATCTCGCTCGCATCTGTTCAGAGGCGTGACTTACGGCACCATGTTGCGTGATGATGGTTTCCGCTTTACGCGATTAGGCGGGTTTATTGAGCGTGCAGATGATATGGCGCGCCTCTTAGATGTGAAGTATCACCTACTACTGCCTTCAACCGCAGACGTAGGCGGCGCAGTGGATTATTACGAGTGGAGCGCATTATTGCGCTCTGCAAGCGCCTATGAGGCTTATTTAAAAGTGTATCGTGATGCAGTGATGCCGTTGCGTGTCGCCGAACTTTTGGTGTTGCGACAAGATATGCCACGCTCACTACACGCGTGTATGCACGAGCTGACGATTATCCTTGAGCAGTTGACTGGTAACGCTGGTAATGAATGTAAGCGACTAGCGGGTGAGATGTATTCTGGATTGCGTTACGGGCGTATGGAAGATATTTTCCGTAATGGTTTACATGAATTCTTAGAAGTGTTCTTGCGACAAAATAATGGGCTAGGGATTGAAATTCAGCGCACTTATTTAAATCCGCCTAGTACTAAAGAAGCTGGTAACAAAGAATCTGGTGCAAACAAACCCAGCACTGAAGAATCAAGCGTAAAAACATTTGATGTGAGTAAGCAAAAGCCTGCGTTATCGCAGAGACAAAGTTAACAAGCGGCAATTGCAATTAAATACAGTTGAGCGCAAGGCAATCTCAAGCTAATACGGATTTTTAAATGAACTCACTACAACATCAACGTCACGGTGATAAAGTCAATTCGCCATGGTTTGAAGAATTTTTACCTAAGTTGCTAGAAGACCGTGATCGAATCGGCTTAACCGATATGATTCACGAGATTGATGCAATGATGATTACCGTTGAGCCTGGTTGTTCAGTGGCTTATATCAGCGAACTCGCGTTAATGACGCCTTACCATTACTTGGTCACGTTAGAGTCAGAGTCACATTGGACACATGTATTGCGTATCGACATGAATTCACCGGATGTGCTAGTGCGAGAAGTGAGAGACCCTAACATTCACGGCATTTTCCGTAGTTTAAATGATGTTTATCCAATCGGCGCACATAAGCCAAACTCACGTTACATGGGCGAGATTTTCCGTGTGACCAATCAGCATGAAGTTGTTGAGTTGCAAAAAGCCCGTGAGATTCGCTTTTTCAACCAAGATAAAATTCGTAAGTTGGAGTTGCCAGGCAATATGGCAATTGTTAAACCTTCGCCTTATACGCATAACATTGTTGGTTATTGGGAGCGCCCAGCTGAAGAAATCCGTGTGTATGCGCTTGGTGTGAGTGTGATCCATAACGATGTCAATCGTGGTTATCGTGAGGCGAAAGAAACCCAGGAAAAATTAGGTTTAGATAAATTAATCTTACCCATTGACCACCTAGCGACCAGAATTTATAGCCAAAACCGTGAAGTAGCGATACTTGAATACTTAACCCTTTCTAGTTATTACTACTGGGGTTCGTATGATATTGATAGCCAAAACTCATCAACAAATGTTACAAAAAGTGCGCATTACAACGATGAGCAACGTAGCCCGGCAAAGGTGTTTACCGCAGCCAATCATCCCTATTTTGTGAATCATTTGATTGGTTTACCATCACCCACTGAAAACTTTGTACGTAACTATGGTCCGCGTTTACACCATATTGCGCTTGGTGTGGCGGATGGCGAAACCAACGGCCAAATCAATATTGATTACGTGGTAGATTCGATTAGAGCTAAAGGTAAAGACTTTTTACTTGATGTGATTGGTTCACGTGAAGAAGGTCTTAAGCAGATATTCTCTAGTGCATCCGAACACTCTTCGCTCATCATTGAATACGTGCAACGTTTCGGCGATTTTGAAGGATTTTTCACTAAAAAAAATGTTGCTGAACTCACTAGAGCCGCTGGTGTTGAAGAAAGTTTGCGCTTACTTCAAGCTGAAAGTAATACCTAGTAATGACGTTTACAACCCCGACGCTACATAAAGAGATTTTTTAATGACGATACGAGTCGCGCTTAACCATAAAACAGCCTATTACTATGATAGCCCCATACAGTTAGCACCCCATGTATTCAGGTTGCGGCCAGCGGCACATTCGCGTACCCCGGTGACTGCTTACTCGCTAAAAATCACACCAGAAAATCACTTTATCAGCTGGCAACAAGATCCATTTGGTAACTATTTAGCACGTGTCGTGTTTCCTGAAAAATCGACTGAGCTTTCTATCGAGGTCGATTTAATCGCTGAAATGACGGTAATTAATCCCTTCGATTTCTTTTTAGAAGAGTATGCCGAAAATTATCCATTCGCCTATCCAGAGCAATTAAGTAAAGAGCTGGCACCCTACCTTGAGATTCGTGAAAACGGACCGTTGTTCGCGCAATGGCTGGCACAGATTGATGGCAGTAAAAAAGCGATTGTCGACTTTTTGGTGTACTTGAATCAGCGCGTCAATCAAACGGTTAATTACTCGATTCGTATGGAAGCAGGTGTACAAACTTGCGAAGAAACTCTCGCTAAAGCGCTCGGTTCTTGCCGTGATTCTGCTTGGTTGCTAGTGCAAGCCATGCGTCATATGGGTTTGGCGGCACGGTTTGTGTCAGGTTATTTAGTGCAACTTACAGCGGATATTAAGTCATTAGATGGCCCATCAGGCACAGAAAAAGACTTTACAGATTTGCATGCATGGGCTGAAGTCTACATTCCAGGCGCAGGTTGGATAGGCTTGGATGCGACTTCTGGCTTGCTCGCTGGCGAAGGGCATATTCCGTTGGCATGTACTGCTGATTACGTAAGTGCCGCACCAGTGACTGGTGGTTACACTGGTCAAGCCAATATTGAATTTAGCTTTAGTAATAGTGTGACGCGCATTCATGAAGACCCGCGCGTCACTAAGCCATACAGTGAAGAGCAGTGGGCACAAATTGATGCACTAGGTCATGAAATAGATGCTGAACTCAACGCAGGTGACGTGCGCCTGACGATGGGCGGCGAGCCCACCTTCGTCAGCGTGGACGACCGCGACGGCGCCGAGTGGAACATCGATGCGCTGGGCCCCACCAAGCGCATGTTTGCGCAAGACCTGGTGCAGCGCCTGGCCGCCCACTACGGCCGGGGCGGCTTCCTGCACTACGGCCAGGGCAAATGGTACCCGGGTGAGCAATTGCCGCGCTGGGCGCTGAACATCTGCTGGCGCGCCGATGGCCAGCCCTGCTGGCATGACCCGGCGCTGTTTGCCGATGAGCGTGAACCCACGCAGTACAGCTCGGCCGATGCGCTGGCCTTCATGGGTGCGCTCACCCGCCGCCTGGGCCTGACCGACCGCCATGTGCAGCCCGGCTTTGAGGACACCTGGTACCACCTCTGGCGTGAGCGCCGGCTGCCGGTGAATGTCGACCCCTTCGATGCCAAGCTCGACGACGAGATGGAGCGCATCCGCCTGCGCCGCATCTTCACCCAGGGCCTGGACCACCCGGTGGGCTATGCCCTGCCGATCAAGCGGGCCGAGGGTGGCCCGGCGCTGGCCGGTGCGCGCTGGGCCACCGGGCCCTGGTTCTTCCGCGACGATCGCATGTACCTGCACCCGGGCGATTCACCGATGGGCTACCGCCTGCCGCTGGACAGCCTGCCCTGGGTCAAAGCCACGGATTACCCCTACCACATCGAGTCCGACCCCTTCTCGCCGCGCGATGCACTGCCGGCGGCCACCACCATCAAGCGCCAGTACGCCGCGCATGTGATCGGCGGCGGCTTTGCCGAGGGCGGCGCGGTGTCGCTTCAAAAGCATTTGTTCGAGGTGGGCAAGGCCTTGCCGGCGGGTGAGGGTGCGGCCCCGGGCTCAGGCGCTGCCGCCGGGCAGCCGGCTGCGCTGGTCGCCAGCGGCCCCGGCGCCAAGGCCAGCGTGGGCAACCCGGTCAGCAACCCCGACGGCACGCCCATCACCCGAGCGCCGGCACCCTTTGAGTCGGCGCACTGGATCACCCGCACCGCACTGGTGGTGGAAGTGCGTGACCCGCGGCGCGCCAATGGCCCCAAGGCCGAGACCCAGGGCGAACCCAGCGGCGTGCTGTATGTCTTCATGCCGCCGCTGGAAAAGCTGGAGGACTATCTTGAGCTGCTGGCCGCCGTCGAGGCCACGGCCGCCGAGCAGGGCGTCAAGCTGGTGCTCGAAGGCTATCCGCCGCCGCGCGACCCGCGCCTGAAGCTGCTCTCGGTCACCCCCGACCCGGGCGTGATCGAGGTCAACATCCACCCGGCGCACAACTGGCACGAGCTGGTCGAGCACACCGAGTTTCTCTACGACGCGGCTTGGGCAGCGC
>JAYTHN010000479.1:0-2335 GCA_043732505.1 Methylotenera sp. | reverse complement strand
AAGGTGATGGCATCAATGACGCTAGGCATGAAAGTGCTTGTTTGATTTCAGATGGAACATGGAAACGCTATCAGGACTGAGGAAATTAATTGTTCATTCAATGCAGTTGAGACAAAAAATAAAACTCGCGCGAAACGGTTAAAAAAGACTCTTTTACGTCATCTCTTTTAAATAAATAGTGAACATTGTCTATTGCATTACGATAGTTTTGATTCGTATGATTAAGCTCTTTCCTAAGTTCCCACAGTATAATCTTGGCAATATTTTGTTTAATATCTAAGTCATTTTTAAAAAACCGACATTTTTCATAGCCTCAATATATAGATTTAATGACTTAATCTCAAATAATCAATTAGTTGTCATTTAGTGAATGATGCAAATTGAAAAAATTTAAACCATAGGTTCTAAGCAGACTCAATCCATTATTATAAATGCCGACTACAGTTCGTTATCAATAGGAAGAATAGACATTAAATCTGTTTTAAGTTTTTCACCTAGGCTTTTAGATGGTTCATTCTTATACTCTATCTGATTGTCATTTTCTTGCGTTATCCAGACAAGAGTTCTGTATTTGCTGTCTGGATCAGTCTTGAGTATTACTTGATAACTATTGGAAGGGTCGGTCAACTTTTTAAATCGCTCAACCTCTTGTCTAGCCAGTTCTGGACTATTAATGATTATGCCGATTTCGGTATTTAAATGCATAGATCTCTGGTCAAAATTCATAGAGCCAAGAAATATTTTTTGGCGATCGAATATATACTGTTTAGCATGCAATCCATAACTACCAAATTGCAATAGGTTTTTAGATTCGCCACTACCGGCCGCTTTCCCAAGACTTGCGCGAATTTCATAGAGTTTGATCTTAAGCTCAAGCAAGGCATTTCTGTAGTGCTTGTAACCTGAGTGCGCAGCAAGTTGGGGTGTTGATTCAAGAGAGTTAGTGAGTACACTGATTTCTACATGGTGATCACGTAGGTAATGGAATAGCTTCATTCCATCATCACCTGGCACGAAAAATGGTGTAATAATTAGTAATTCAGATCGTGAGGATTCTGCAACTTTTGAAAATTGTTCGTAGATAAGGCTGCCAACTAGTTTATCGTCTTCCACATCTTTCTTATTAGGACTGTCATAGATCAGGTCTGAAGAAGCCCAATATGGGACAATCGACCCTGAAAGTAATTTGCTAATAATATTACTGGCATAGGCATATTTAAAGAAAGCACCTAAATCAACATTCAGGTTTTTCTCGCCCTTTTTAAGAGAGCCTCTTAATAAAGCTAGCGATTCAATTGATATCAATTCTGGATCAACAGCTTTTGCTGGGATTGCCAAATCGCTATTCCAGAACACGTCAAAGCTATCGGAAAGTTTTTGTACCACTGGACCGATTGTAAATACATCATCATCACCGAATTGTGATTTAGGGTCTATTTGAAAGTACTCATTCCCAATGTTACGCCCACCAAATAATGCAACTGCGTTGTCGGCAACAAAGAGTTTGTTATGCATCCTGAAATCTAGCGTCGATTTTCTCGAAGCCATTTCAGCAAGTCGCAGCAGATTATCATGACCTCGATAATGAAATGGATTGAATACACGTACCTGAATATTAGAATGAGCTGACAAGGATAACAATTGCTGATCACCGTCTAGAGTTGCCACGTCGTCAACAAGTATTCTGATTTTAACTCCGCGGTCTGCTGCCTTTAACAAATGCTCGGTGAGCAGTTTCCCAGTATCATCCTGCCTGAAGATGTAGTATTGAAGGTCAAGTGACGCTTCAGCCTTATCTATTAATAAAGCTCTAGCCGAGAAGCCATCTAGTCCGTTATTCAGCACGTAGAAGCCGGAAAGTCCGTTATGCAGGATGTTGGACTTGGTAAATTGCTTACCCAGACTAGTACGCTCCGGATGTCTAAAAGCTAAAGAGTATTCTTTAGAAATAGGTTTGTAGCTGAAGAAAGAACTGCAGGCAGACAACATTAAAATTAAAAATACTAGGGTAACTTTTTTAAGCATAAAGTGTATTGTTGTCAAATTTGATTATATCGTCGATTTATGGGAGGTTGATAGTTTTCTCACTAGTCTGAGAGTTACATTTCCCATAAAGTTCGAAGTCAGCATTTTCGATTGTGAGACGATACTATATTGCCAATAATGTTTTTAACACGAGTAAATAACTTAGGTGAACACTAAATTATTAGTGGGCTCATAGTAGTGATACTGAGCATATTTCTTTAGCCTAACTTGGCGCTTAAGACGGTCTAATACTAAAGACTATTATCTACAAAGTTATGGGACTGCCTAAAATTCCTTGAGAAAACAGCAG
>JAYTHN010000478.1:0-7971 GCA_043732505.1 Methylotenera sp. | reverse complement strand
AAAATATGAAAAGATTGCACAAAGTTAGTTTAAAGCATAATTAAAGCATATTAAGGCAGTAAAACGCTATGTTAGATCGTGACGGGTTTCGCCCGAATGTTGGCATTATTATATGTAATGCCAATAATCAGGTATTTTGGGGTAAGCGTATCCGTGAACATGCTTGGCAGTTTCCACAAGGTGGTATTAACCATGGCGAAAGCCCAGAACAGGCCATGTATCGCGAGCTGATGGAAGAGGTTGGTCTAAAACCAGAGCATGTGCAAATTTTAGGCCGCACTAAAGATTGGCTTAGATACGAAGTGCCGACTACTTGGGTAAAGCGCGAGTGGCGCGGTAGTTATAAAGGCCAAAAGCAAATTTGGTATTTATTACGCATGCTAGGACGTGATAGCGATGTTTCACTGCGTGCAAGTGAGCATCCTGAGTTTGATGCTTGGCGATGGAGTGAATATTGGGTGCCGCTAGAAGATGTGATTGAGTTTAAACGCGGGGTGTATGAATCAGCGCTGAATGAGTTAGCGCCACATCTACATCATAAAGTAGTTAAGTAGACTTGATATTGTAAGTAACTCATGTATCTTCTATAAAAAAACCTGCACACTATTGAAATAGTGTGCAGGTTTTTTTATAGAAGATACTTAAATTTAATTAAATTTTTGTAGCCATCATCTCGCCTAGTTTAATAACACGTTCCGTTCGCCAACCTTCATTAAACGTTAATGTATTTTTTTCAAATAGCACCACCACAGTTGAACCTAGCAAAAATTTGCCCATTTCATCACCTTGTTTTAGGTTGATGTTTTGGTTTTGATACGACCATACGCGGATGTTATTTGTACGAGGCGGATTGACGATGCCATTTTCACCATCATGCCAACTAGTTGCCATACTGCCGACGATTGTTGCGCCTACGAGGACCATAATAAAACTACCATGTTTAGCTGATTCAAATTCACAGACTACGCGCTCATTACGCGCAAATAAGCCAGGCACGCCTTGTGCGGTGGTTGGATTCACTGAAAATAATGCACCAGGTACATAAGTCATCGTTTTTAATGTGCCATTGCATGGCATATGAATGCGGTGATAGTCTTTAGGGCTTAAATATAGGCAAGCAAAGTGACCATTCTCGAATTTCTTTGCTAAGTTTTTATCGCCACCTACTAAAGCTGTAGTTGAGTAAACATGGCCTTTGGCCTGAAAAATCTGCTCATTTTCAATATTGCCCAATTGACTAATTGCACCATCCACTGGGCATATAAATTCAGCGTTTGCTAGTGGCCTTGCATCAGTTTTTAATGGGCGTGTAAAAAAATCATTAAAGGTTTTGTAAGTGCTAATATTGGGCTCAGCCGCTTCTGCCATATTAACGTTGTAGCGTTTTACAAACCACTCAATGACTGCTGTCGTGAGTCTGCCACCGTTAAGGTTGGCTAGCTTACCAGCAAGCGCGGTAATGGCTTGCTTTGGCAGCGCATATTGTAAAAGTACAGCGATGTTAGTTTGCACACTAATCCTTCAAATCTAATAGGCGTATTTTTTGATTATTACTAAATATTTGATTGTTACTAAATAATAAAAAAGGGCAAACCGCGAAACGCTTTGCCCTTTTAATCTTACATCGACTAAAAACTAATGACTAGAATTTAGTTTTTAGATTGATCAACTAATTTGTTTTTAGCAATCCAAGGCATCATTGCACGTAACTGACCACCAACTTGCTCAATTGGATGCGCTGCATTTAAACGACGACGCGCTGTCATTTCAGGGTAATTAGTGCGACCTTCTAAAATGAATTGTTTCGCGTAGTTACCGTTTTGAATGTTAGCTAAAGCTTCACGCATTGCATAACGTGATTCTTCGTTAATGACTTTAGGGCCAGTAACATACTCACCATACTCAGCGTTGTTTGAGATTGAGTAGTTCATGTTCGCAATGCCGCCTTCGTACATCAAATCTACAATCAATTTAAGTTCATGTAAGCATTCAAAGTATGCCATTTCTGGCGCATAACCTGCTTCTACCAATGTCTCAAAGCCAGCTTTTACTAACTCAACGGCGCCGCCACATAAAACTGCTTGTTCACCGAACAAGTCAGTTTCTGTTTCTTCACGGAAATCAGTTTCAATCACGCCGCCTTTAGTGCCGCCATTAGCTGCTGCGTATGAAAGCGCAACATCTTTAGCTTTACCAGATTTATCTTGGTATACAGCGATCAATGAGGGTACGCCGCCGCCTTTTAAATACTCAGAACGCACTGTGTGGCCTGGGCCTTTTGGTGCAATCATGATGACATCTAAATCAGCACGTGGTGTGATTTGGTTATAGTGAATATTGAAGCCATGCGCAAACGCTAACGTTGCACCTTGTTTTAAGTTCGTAGCAACATCGTCGTTAAAAATCTGCGCCATTGTTTCGTCAGGTAATAAAAGCATCACAACATCTGCATCTTTAACTGCAGCTGCAATTTCTAATGTTTTATGACCAGCATTCTCAGCTTTAGCCCATGAACCGCCGCTTTTACGTAGACCGATAGTCACGTTAACGCCGCTATCCTTAAGGTTTGCCGCATGTGCATGACCTTGTGAACCATAACCCACGATGGTTACTTTTTTGCCTTTGATTAAACTAAGGTCTGCGTCTTTATCGTAATAAACTTTCATTTCTTTCCTCACCTTTTCATGCAAATACTAATTAAATTATTGAAATTTTTTGATTTTGAAAAACAGATATAAATTTGGAGCTTAGCTTTATAAAACATTAAACTTTTAAAATGCGATCGCCACGACCTATGCCAGAGGCGCCTGTACGCACGGTTTCTAATATAGCTGCTTTATCTAAGCTTTCGATAAATGCATCTAGCTTGGTGCCAGAGCCGGTAAGCTCAATGGTAAAACTGCCGTCGGCCACATCGATAATACGGCCGCGGAAGATGTCGCACATGCGTTTCATTTCTTCACGAAAACCACCGGTAGCCTTGACTTTGACTAACATCAATTCACGTTCTATGAATTTTCCGTCATTCAAATCCAGTACTTTAACGACATCAATCAACTTGTTTAATTGTTTGATAATTTGTTCTATCACTTGGTCAGAACCTGAAGTCACAATCGTCATGCGCGATAACGTTGGATCTTCAGTAGGTGCAACTGTCAGTGATTCTATATTATAAGCACGTGCTGAAAACAAGCCTGCCACGCGTGATAATGCACCAGCCTCATTTTCCATGAGTAGAGAAATAATATGTTTCATATTAATCTTCCTCTCTTGCAATGTGGTCGTTACCTAAAATCATTTCAGATAGACCTTTACCGTTTGCAATCATTGGGAATACGTTTTCATCTTGATCTGTAATAAAGTCCATAAATACAAACTTATCTTTTTTCGCGAAGGCTTCTTTCAAAGCGCCTTCGACATCAACTGGATTAGTAATTTTCATCCCCACATGACCGTAAGATTCAGCCAGTTTCACAAAGTCTGGCAAGCTATCCATATAAGATTCTGAATAACGATTTTCGTAGAAAAACTCTTGCCACTGGCGCACCATACCTAAATAGCGATTATTAAGCATAATCACCTTAATCGGTAAGCCATATTGCGCACAGGTAGAAAGCTCTTGAATATTCATCTGAATACTGCCTTCACCCGTTACACAGGCAACTTGCGCATTTTTATCGGCAAATTGACAACCCATTGCATATGGTAAGCCGACGCCCATGGTACCTAAGCCGCCAGAGTTAATCCAGCGACGTGGTTTATCGAATTTATAATATTGCGCCGCCCACATTTGGTGTTGGCCAACATCAGACGTGATATAAGCATCGCCTTTGGTGACCTCCCATAATTTTTCAATGACATACTGTGGCTTAATGACTGTACTGGAGTTTTGATACACCATCGATTTAACATTGCGCCACTCATCAATTTGCTTCCACCAACTACTTATATTGCTTTGTTTGTTTTCATTAGCCATGATGTAGGATGAGAGAATCTCGTTCATCTCACGTAAAACAGACTGTACATGACCAACAATAGGAACATCTACTTTTACCCGTTTGGAGATAGATGATGGATCAACATCTATATGAATAATGGTGCGAGGTTGGCTTAAAAAGTTCTCTGGATTACCAATCACACGGTCATCAAAACGTGCACCCACAGCTATTAACACATCACAGTTCTGCATCGCCATATTGGCTTCATAAGTACCATGCATACCTAGCATACCTAAAAACTGTTTATCAGTTGCAGGATAGCCACCTAAGCCCATTAACGTATTAGTCACTGGGTAATTTAAAGTACGCGCAAGCTTTATTAATTCTTCAGTACCGTCGCCCAGTACCAAACCACCACCCGTGTATATCATCGGACGTTTGGCTTCTAACAGTAATTTAACGGCTTTTTTGATTTGTCCGCTATGGCCTTTAAGTACAGGGTTGTACGAACGCATTTCTACCGTTTTTGGATAGAAATACTCAGCAAAATGTGCAGTGATATCTTTTGGGATATCAACTACTACAGGACCTGGACGGCCACTTGCTGCAATGTAAAACGCTTTTTTCATGGTGGCTGCGATGTCTTTAACATCTTTCACCAAGAAATTGTGCTTCACACAGGGGCGAGTAATACCCACCATATCTACTTCTTGAAAAGCATCCATCCCAATTGCTGGAACTGGTACTTGACCACTAATGATTACTAGTGGAATAGAATCCATATAAGCAGTAGCAATGCCAGTGACTGCATTGGTAGCACCAGGGCCTGAGGTGACTAGTGCAACACCAACGTCACCAGTGGCGCGTGAATAAGCATCTGCGGCATGCACCGCTGCTTGTTCATGGCGGACAAGAATATGCTTAAAGCCATTTTGCTTATAAATTTCATCGTAAATGTGGAGCACAGCGCCGCCAGGATAGCCAAATACGAATTTAACTTTTTCCTCGTTAATACAGCGTATAAGGATTTCTGCACCAGTGATATTGGGGTTTGTCATAAATATTGATTATGGGTTATGCTTAAACTACAGGTTTTGCTCAAGTAATACCGAGTAATTTAATACTTGGTAGAGCTAATAATTTCCAACCCTAAACATTAACGTGTTAGGCGGTTTAGGTCAAGTTTTCAATTGCTTGAGTGTGTAATGACTAGCAATTAAACTACCGATAGCTAGTATTTAGCAGGTATGTTGGGCTTGAGATTTGATGGTTATTTATTCAGCCTCTAATGGCGGGGCTACTTTTAATAACTCTTCAATGGTAGTTAACCCAGCAGCCACTTTTTCTGCACCATTGATAATGAGGGGTTGCATGCCTTCTTGCTGTGCTAGTTTCGTCAGCTTGGCTAAATCCGTTTCTGGGGTAATTAGTTTTCTTAACGCTGGAGTCATGGTCAGCATTTCATAAATACCGCTCCGCCCCCTAAAGCCCGTATTGCGACACTCTAAGCATCCCACTGGCTTATAAATATGCGCCGGCTTGGGTAGTTTAAATGAACCAACAAGCGCATCCCACTTGCTTTGTTCGATTGGTTCTGGTGCTTTGCAACTTGCGCATAAGGTGCGAACTAATCGCTGCGCCATAATACCCAATACTATTGAGTGAATAAGATATGAGGGTACGCCCAAATCTAGTAGTCGCGTTACGGCAGAAGGAGAGTCATTAGTATGCAATGTAGAAAGCACTAAATGACCTGTGAGAGCCGCTTGAATGGCCATATCTGCAGTTTCTAAGTCACGAATTTCGCCGACCATAATAATGTCAGGATCTTGCCGCATGAGTGTACGAATACCATCGGCAAAATTAAGCCCAATATTCGTTTGTACTTGCATTTGATTGAACAGCGGCTCTACCATTTCAATCGGCTCTTCAACGGTACAAACGTTGACTTCAGGCGTTGCAAGCAGACGTAAAGTTGCATAAAGGGTGGTTGTCTTGCCCGAACCTGTGGGGCCTGTAACTAAAATAATGCCATTGGGTGCTTTAGTCCAATTTTGCCAAGTATTGGATTGCGCTTTTGCAAAACCTAATGCTAAAAAGTCTTTGGCTGATACATCTGGCGCAAAAATCCGCATGACTAATTTTTCACCAAATGCAGTAGGCATGGTGGATAAACGCAATTCAATTTCTATACCTTCTGCCGTTAAGGTTTTAATACGGCCATCCTGTGGTCGGCGTTTTTCTACCATGTCCATACGCCCTAATAACTTAATGCGGCTAGTGATGGCATTCATAATATTAGGTGGCAGTTGGTATACTTGATGCAGCACGCCATCAATTCTAAAACGCATCATGCCCATGTTACGGCGAGGCTCAAGATGAATGTCACTGGCGCGTTGTTCAAATGCATATTTGAACAACCAATCTACAATATTCACTACATGCTGCTCATTGGCATCTAGATTCTTGTCTTTACCTAGTTCAACTAGTTGCTCAAAGTTTTGTACGCCGACAATTTGCCCTGCTTTGGCCAAATTTGCCGCATTCATAGAGCTTGCTAAACTATAAATTTCAGGTAAATAGCGGCTAACCTCCAATGGGTTTGCAACGACTAATTTAATTTTCATTTTGAGCACGCGCTCAAGATCCGCAATCCAGTCTGTGCTAAACGGCTCGGTAGTGGCAATGATCGCTTCACCATTCTTTACCGCAATTGGCATAATTTTTAAACGCTCAGCATAGCCTTTAGAAATGATTTGAGCTGCCGAGCCAAAATCTAATTTAAGCGGATCAATATGGTAATAATCTAAGCCAGCACGTGCTGCAAGCCAATTAGATAAAGCTTCTACAGTAATGGCTTTATGAGGAGACTTTAGACTTTTCCACTTCTGCTCACCAATAACGACTAAAGGATGCAATTTAGAGCTATCGAGTTTGCGATCTTTGTACAAAGTTTCAGCATGCGTTTTATCTACCATACCTTCATTCACTAGCATACGTAGCACATCACCTAAAGTAAGGCGGCCAGTGGGGTTAGTTAGCGAAGTAGGTTTACTCATTAATTTAAATCTCTATTTAATACGTTCTAATTTTAATACTTTGTAATTCAAAACTTTATATACTTATTCTTAACTCTTAATCGGTTTAGGTCAATCATCAACAAACCTGAGTTGTTCGATAGTAGCCATAGGTTATTTAACAATACGCATAGAAAAATCAATGGCCTGCACATTTTTAGTCAGTGAGCCGATAGAAATACGGTCTACGCCAGTTAAGGCGATTTCACGTACATTTTCTAAAGTAATACCGCCAGACGCCTCTAAAATCGCAGGTTTTTTACCAAATTGCTTTAATGCATGAGTTTTATTAAATGCAACTGCCTCACCTAGTAATGTCGAGCTAAAGTTGTCCAATAAAATATTGCTAGCCCCTGACGTGATTGCCTCTTCTAACTGCCTCAAGTTTTCCACTTCAATTTGTACGCTTTTGCTACGATTAGTTTCGATAGATAAAGCTAGCCGCATCACCGACGCGATTCCTCCTGCTGCCTCAATATGATTTTCTTTAATCAAGATTCCATCGTAAAGTGCTAGTCGTTGATTATGGCCACCGCCTACAGTCACCGCATATTTTTGCGCTAACCTTAAGTGTGGAATCGTTTTTCGCGTATCTAAAATCTGCGCATTCGTACCCGCAATAGCGTCTACGTATTTACGTGTTTCAGTTGCAGTAGCAGAAAGTGTTTGTAGAAAATTTAATGCACACCGTTCAGCAGTTAAAAGCGCACGCGCTGAGCCAGTAATTTCACATAGTACTTGGTCAGCCGTTACGCGCTCACCTTCGGTGATTAACCATGTGATATTTATATTCAGATCTGTTAGTTTAAAGCAAGCATTCACCCAATCTATGCCACAAATAACAGCAGTTTCACGCACGATAATAGTGGCTTTAGCTAATTGTGCCAGAGGTAGAAGCGCTACTGTAAGGTCACCAGTGCCGATGTCTTCATGCAGCGCGGCTTGTACCTGGGTAG
>JAYTHN010000477.1:0-8002 GCA_043732505.1 Methylotenera sp. | reverse complement strand
GTACTAGCAGTAATGCAAAAACTAACTCTGGAATACTTCGTAAACCTACCAATAACCATCTTAGCAGTTGCCTCACACAAAATGGTAGGCTTGCCATTTTAGGGCGGCCTAACCGAGAAAGTGAAAATCTGCTACTGATAATTAAAGTGAGCGGCACCGAAATGAAAAGTGCGAAACACATCCCACAAGTGGCGATTGCGATGGTAATCCAGGCGGATTTAAGTAGCTCAATCAAAAATTCAGCTGTGAATTTGGGAGGCAGGAAATGAGCGATAAATTGCAAAGTAAACTGGCTACTTTGTGCGTCAAACAACTGCCAAGGTTTAAACTGGGTAGCCATAAGGCATGGATACAGCAAAGCGGTAAGAACAATCAATAGCGTCAAACGGCCACGCCAGGCAGCATCTTTAGGAAGGTGGGTTGCAGCTGATTGTGAAAGCATGTTTGCCATCAGCAAACGTTACCGTCTTGCAATGACAACAACTCTAGTTGGGGTGTTCTAGTTTCGTGAGCGATATTCTTTGATGGGATATCTTGATTTGCATAAAGTTGCTCAATGAGTTCGTTAGTCACTGCAGCTTGCGGTAAATCAAAAAGGATACAACCATCCCGCACACCAACCAAGCGTGGAAAATGTAATCTAGCTAATTCAATCTGGTGCAAACTGCATACCAATGTGGCACATCGCAAACTAGCCTCACGCTGTATCGCACCAAGCACAGTTGCTGCTAACGTTGGGTCAAGCGAAGACAGCGGCTCATCAACCAACATCATGTTGGCATCTGAGGTAAAGAGCCGTGCCAATGAAACCCGCTGGCGCTCGCCACCTGATAAACGGTCTACCCGTGAATACAATTTATCTTGCATGTCAAACGCGCTTAAGGCTTTAAAAGCAGCAGAACTCTGCGTCGGATAAATCAAAGAACTGATCGCTTGCCAAAAGCTCCAGCATGGCAATTTACCTGCTAATACCGCAGTCACTACGCGTTGTCTTGGTGGTAAGGGTGGGATTTGTGGAACTAAGAAAATGGTAGCACGCAATTCATGCCGCGTAGCTGATGACAATTGCCATGGATGCTGATTATTAAGCGCATAAACCCCCTTAGAAGGCTGCCTCGCCATTGCCAATACTTCAAGCAAGGTGGTCTTGCCTGCACCTGATGGGCCGATAATAGCCAATTGCTCTTGAGGCGCGATATTTAAACTGATATTACGAAGTACATAATGCTGATTACTAGCCGCCATGCTAACGCTGACATTTTCTAACGCGATAGCAGTGGATCTCATACAAATTTCCATACACTGATTTGCTGAACAAATGCTGCCTCATCTTCCAAACAACGCACATCAAGATTCATAGCACCCTCTTTCACATAGCCAATCACTGGCATTGGTAGTTGTCTTAACATTTTTTGTAAACGTTTCAAGAGCTCGCCTGCACCTTTGCTTTTCAGCGGTTGAATACGTAATCCAACGCTTGGTAAAAGATCGATTGGTAAGGCGCCGCTACCGATTTGACCTAGCATCGTACTTACATGAACTTCAAAATATTCTTGTAATTTTTGCCCCAGCATGGGTTGTAAGCGTGTTGCTAGCGCATGCATCTCGCTGACAGGCCTTGTTAAAAGTCGAAGGGTTGTTATCCGTTCTGACAAACGATCAGGGTCACGATAGAGCCTGAGCACTGCCTCCAGCGCTGCTAACGTTATTTTTCCGACGCGCAAACAGCGTTTAAGTGGATTTTTCTTTATTTTTTTTATCAAATCACGACGCCCGACGATGATGCCGGCTTGAGGTCCACCGAGGAGTTTGTCGCCACTAAAAAGCACTAAGTCTGCACCGTTGGCCAAAGTTTCCTGTACGGTAGTTTCGTGAGGCAAACCTAATTTAGCTAAATCGGTGAGTGTGCCGCTACCAAGGTCTACTACATAAGGTAATTGATGCTGGTGCGCTAAATTCGCTAAATCAGTCTCGGCCACCACCGCTGTGAATCCGCTGATGGCATAGTTGCTCCAGTGGATTTTCATCAACATGCCAGTACGAGGCGATATAGCCTCTTCAAAATCTTTTAAATGCGTGCGATTGGTGGTACCGACTTCTTTAAGCTTTGCGCCTGCACGAGTCATGATGTCAGGCACCCGAAATGCTCCACCAATCTCGACCAGTTCGCCACGCGATACTATGACATCTTTTCGCAGACCCAAGCTGTTTAATGTGAGTAATACCGCAGCAGCATTGTTGTTGACGATGGTTGCATCCTCGGCTCCAGTTAATTCACGCAATAATTCAACGACTAAATCGTCTCGATCACCCCGTCCACCGCTCTCAAGATCATACTCCAGATTGCATGGGTAACGCATGGCATGGGTCATGGCGATAATGGCTTCTTCAGGCAATAAAGCGCGGCCAAGGTTGGTGTGTAAAACGGTGCCAGTGAGGTTAAATATTGATTTAAGGCTCGTTTGTTGACTCACTTCAAGTTGCTGCAGGCAAGCAGCTAACAAGCTTAGGTCATCGGTTTCGACGGCAATGCCGCTACGTAAACTGGTCCGCGCTTCATCCAGCAACTGGCGCATCGCTGTGAGTACAACTTGACGGCCAAAGAGTGCAATCATTGATTTTGCTTCTGATAGGCCAAGTAGCCGATCTAATGAGGGAAGGCGTACTGGTGATATCGCAGTGGCGAGTAAGTTAGTCATAGGCCACTCATAAAAATTGGCGGAAGAGAATAGGAGTCGAACCTACTAAAGACTGCCAAGCAGCCCCTCCCGGATTTGAAGTCCGGACGTCCCACCGGGGAGCGAATCTCTTCCTTTGAAAAAACACTAACTTGCATTTTCAGATGCTCCGAACACACTATTCCAATCGCGTTTTAACCTACGTCCACTATTATAACGCACGGTTAAACCAATCCGATCATAAAGTTCCAGCAAGGGAATTGAAACGCCACGCGACACCTGCGTAAACTCCCTCAACTGGCCTACTGTGAATCGGTCAGGCGCTTTTTCAAGTGCTAACACTTCTACTTGCTTACCTAATTTTGCGATTGCTTCTGCCAAAAAATATTGCTCCGGGCGCACCCTAAACAAGTATCCCATCCGCACTAAGCGGTCTAACAAAGTGCGAAATTCTAGCTCTGGCACTTGCAATACGCGTAAAATTTCATTTACAGGTGGTGGCATCAAAGCATCGGCTTGCAATACAGGATATAGTCTTTCCCATAACACCTGCTCATTTGCTGACAACTTCACCACGTGCGATGGACTGGCTAATCGAACACCTATGCGTCGTAATTTTTTCTGTAAAAGTAAATGCTCCACAATCTCGGCAATGACTGGCTTTGCCATCGTTTTATCTATTTTGTTGCGTAGCTCATCTATCGTTAATCCGGGACTGTCAGAAAACATGGCATGATGTTGATTAATTGCTGAAATTACTAAGGCTTCAAAGGTTTTCCAGCGTGATTTACTGAAGCCGATGCGCTTTTTATCAGCCATTACCACTAGTAATTCACTGTGTAATATTAGCTTATCCAGCGTTGCTTGTTCTAGGTTAAGTGTGCGCTTAAACCAGTCTAAATCCACCCCATCAATGTTAATCGCCATTAATTCGTTAAGCGCGGCAAGCTCACCTAAGATTGCATTATCAATTTGTTCTTGATTAGGAATCACTGCTTTTTTGAGTGCATTCAGCATTTCCAAACGCTTTGGCTTTCGTCTGCCTCTTTCTGCTGGGAAAGCATCCAAAATAATGCCACCGCCAATCGTTCTGGTGGCAGATGGGTCTCGAATAATGAAACGATCACCGGCTAATGCGGCAATCGGTTTATCCAAGACTAATTGCACCAGTTGCTTGTGTCCAGGTGCTACTGCTTCATCCTCTAGGGTTGCAATGCGCGCTAACACATCACAAGCACCTAAATGCACATGTACGGAGCTCCAATGGCGAAATAACTTATTTTCGGTGTCTGAAATACTCAATTCGGCATCTAGCCTATCGGTCGGTGCATGGATGTCTAAACTAACGACCCAGTCACCTCGTGTAATGTCTTTTTTTTCTAAATGCGGTGCGGTTACATTCAACGCACAACGCTGCCCTTCAACTCCAGATTCTGATAACTGGTTTTGTGCATGTATTGCCCTCACTCGCACTTCAAGACCTGAGGGTGAGATGGTCATACGATCTCCCAATTTCACTTTTCCAGAAAAAACAGTGCCCGTTACAATGGTCCCTATGCCTGATAAGGTAAAGCAGCGATCAATGGCCAGCCTAAAATTGCCTCTCGGTTCTCGGAGTGGGGATTTTATGGCAACCTGCGCCAAGTGCGCATCCAACGCTGCAATGCCATCACCAGTATGGGCTGAGACTGAGAGAATATCAGCTTGTGCCAGTGAAGTAGTACTCAACAGTTTTTTTATATCTGCTTTGACTTGAGCAATTCTCGCATCATCAACTAAGTCTACTTTAGTCAAGGCAACTACACCCTGATTTAAGCCTAGCCGATCTAAAATCGCTAAATGCTCTAAGGTTTGTGGCATTGGGCCGTCATCGGCAGCGATAGCTAAGAGCACATAATCAATGCCAGTTGCCCCAGCCAACATGTTATGAATGAATTTTTCATGTCCCGGCACATCAACGAAACCCAGCACATCACCATTAGCTAAAGGCTTGTAGGCGTAGCCTAAATCTATAGTGATGCCGCGGAGTTTTTCCTCCGGCAACCTATCAGGATTAACTTGGGTCAATGCGTGAACCAACGCAGATTTGCCATGATCGATATGGCCTGCAGTGCCAACTATCAAAAGCGATTCCTTTAGTGTAATAGTTTTTACATTTAACGATAATAGCTAAATGCAATTCTTTGTTTTTATATGATTGCGTTATTTTGATGCTGGGTTTCAACATCTTGCTACATTAATTATATTTCCATTCAAAGAGACCTTCCCACATTGCTGCAGGAAGGTCAATGTAATGCACTTACAAGTGCAACATTACTTAATGGATGTTTCTGCAAGCTCCAATACTGTAGAGCGGTATGGTGTGAAATTCACCTTATTGCTAACCGCATACAATTTAGAAGGCGCATACAAGAACAACACATTTGCTTGATCATGCACATAACGATCCATTTGCTTGGTAAAGCCTTCTTGCTTAGTCGGATTATTAATAATCTTTTGAGCAATCGCTTCAAACCCTGAATCTTCTGGCATGTTGCGGAAACCACCATCTTTGCCAAAAAACTCACGGAATACTACCCCGTATGGATAGTTAGGTGACCAGTCAAAATGCTCAACTAGTTTAATATCCCAAGCATTGCCTTTACCTGACGTATCTACCGTAGCAGTTACACCAGATGCAGCCAAACTCTTCGCAACTGCCTCAGCGATGGCTTTATGGCCTTCGTCTGATGCAATGACCAAGCTTTTAACACCATGTTTAGCTAATATTGGCTTAGCTATAGCTGGTGTGTAAGCATATGCCTGAAGACTTGCGTCATAAGCATAAGAGCCTTTAGTAATCATAGAGGGCATTTGTGAGCCGAAGCCCAGTGAACCTTCTTTGATAACCATCGCTTTGTCTACCGCATTATTAATCGCTTTACGAACGGCAATATCGGACCATACTGAACCAACCTTGTTCTCGTTAAATACACCAACTAGAACAGTTTTCGCTTTGCTTTCAACAACACGTGCGTTTGTATTGCCTTTTAATGCTACTGCTTCAGCCGGTGTCAACTCAGTCACAATATCCACTTTGCCGCCTTTGGCTACTTCTTCAAGCGCCTCAGCTTTGGAGATAATATTGTCGAACTTGATCGTCACTTTCGGTGTGCGTGCCTTATTCCAATAATTGGTATTTGGCACCAATGTTACCGTTGGTGAACGTTTATCAAGCAATGAAACACCTTCTTTAAGTACAAACGGACCAGTCCCCCACGGACCAGCATCGCCTATCACTCACCAATGACCTTCAGCATTTTTACTTTTCTGATCTACGAACGCGAGTTCATTCCAGAATTTTGTGCTGCCAACGTGCATACCGCGTAATTTCATGATTGCAGAGCCATCAGGCTCTGGAAACTTGAAATTAATCGTATGATCATCGACCACTTCCATCGAACTATCCTTAGCAAAATTAAGGAATGCGCCTGGTGGATGTGGATTCACTACTTTTTGCACTTCATCATAGCTACGACGAAATACTGTAGCGGTGAGCTTTTCACCATCTTGGAACTCTACGTTTTTACGTAGCTTGATTTGCAACGTTTTGTCGTCAAGCCAAGTTTGCTTTTCAGCAAGATTTAGCTGAGCTTGGCCGTTCTTGTCTACCCGGACAGTTTCTTCCATGGTGTTCCAAGTAATCCATAACCAATTTACTGGTGATGGATCGACCACTGTAACGACGTCTTTGACAGCCGCAGTTGCTGCAGACACGCCAAAGCTTAACGCTAAGGCTGTTGCAAGCACGCTGAGCTGTTTTACAGGTCTAGTAATAGACATGCTGACTTCTCCTTTTGACAGTGCTACATTAACTGAGCAAACTGATGACGATTTGCCCAAAAAATGTTTTTCAGCTTCCACGCTAAAAAACAACCTACTCTTCATCATTTAGAATCAACTAAATTAGTTCATCATAAATATATTATCAATGAATGTGTATTAAATGAAAATATGTATTATCATTATTTTAATATAATGATTGTTAGTGTGGAGTTCGAAATGAATAAATCCAATTAAATGATAAAATTTAAAATCATTTAATTACACCTGTTACAATAAGGATTGTTGGATATTGGGTTAGTAACAATCTTAATTATAAGAATAATTAAATATTCTATATTTTTTTGAATTGCTACAATAACCGTCCTTAATTATATTTAATGTATCAGGTGGAGTTTAGGTTTCATAAGAAAGACCCTTTCATGTTAGAAAAATATACGATTGGTACTTTAAGCCGTGAGCCTGGGGTAAATCCTTAAACCATAGTCCTTATTTCTTAGAATTATTTCAACCATGACAAATAAAACTTTTTAATATTTTTTTTCAATAACATCGTTATCTAAATCATTACGATCGACGGTTTCACCTCTTGATATCCTCTGAAATTCTTAATTAACCTTTTTCGAAATTTTGCCCCACTTTTCATAAGTTTCCAAGTTTAATTGAATATTTCGTGTTCTTTTGATGTTTTAAAATTTCCATCCATGTCACACTGAGGGTCATAAATACATTCATAAAATTACATTATCAGCGTACTTTAAGGTACTCAAACGATTTCACATATTTGATTTTTTGATAGTACATTCTTTGTTTTTACCTTTGTATTTACCTTTGACTTTATCAAACCCTTTGACGGTTTCAAGGCCAATAACGTTAGTAAATAAAGCATCATCTACCAAAGCATCTGTCATGTTAGCCCCACTTAAATTAGCTCCTCGTAGCTTAGCGAACAGAAAACTGGCAATATTTAGATCTGCTCCCTCAAAGTTTGTATTTGAAAAGTCTACTCCAACGGAATCAAATTTCATCTGACCCATTGGTTGATTGCCCATATCTAATCCAAATCTACACTTTTGAACATTTGCACCACTCATTTTCACCTTACCTAGACCACCAATCATACGTGCGTTAGTAAGGTTTGCGCCTTCGAAATTTGTCTTATCAAATATAGCTTGAAATATGATTACATCTGTTAAATTTGCATTACTTAAATCTGTTCCTCCTAATCGTGCGAGATTCAAATAGGCGCCTTGAAGATTTGCACCACTTAAATTAGCATCTCGAAGATAGGCTCCAAAGAAACTTGTATTCACCATTTTGCAATGACGTAAATCCATCGCATCGAAATTCAAATAACCAACGTCTTTGTTGGATAAGTAACAGTCAGGCTTCTTGATTGGTGAAGTTATTTCCAAATTCTCCAGCAAAGACTGTCATTGAAAATACAGCTAATACCAACATGACTATATATTTAAAAACTTTCATATTTTTCTCCTAACGGC
>JAYTHN010000476.1:0-8016 GCA_043732505.1 Methylotenera sp. | reverse complement strand
GCTAGCATGGCAAAGATCAACACAAATACGCAGACAAAAATCGTACGTAATGTTAAACCTAGCTCGGCTGAAATACCCACTAGGCCTTGCTTAGCAATTACTGAGGTAAAACCAGCAAATAACATTGATATAAAAGCATAGATAACCCAACGTTCCATATTAGTCCCAAATGCTGGCCTTAAAGCTTAGTTAATGACCAATTCATCAATATTTATTGCTGCTAAGCTAAATCTATAAGTTTCTACTATAGCTTTACTTTAAGTAGTTTATTAGTTTCTTCTAGTTTTTGTTCTAATATTTGAATGCGCTCATGCAAACTTTGTATCGCAAGTTCTGCGCACATTCACTTCGTTGTCAATTTCCGCATCTAGTCTATCAAGCTAGTTTAGACGGTTTTACGACAATCAATCGGCACTTACACCTAGTCAAATCTTAATGTGAAGATTTTCCTCCAGCACGTTGAGGAAAAAATAAAATACAGGCAATAATGACGAAAATTAGTGATGCTGATGCGGAATAACGACTAAGCGCTAGTCCACCAGCACTTAGTGGTTTATCGAGAAAATCGCCAACAACTGCACCAAGTGGACAGGTTAGAATAAATGCTGACCAAAACAAAAAGGTTCTAGATAGTTGTGTGAAATAGTAAGTAATAGCAACCACGGCCAATAAGGCTCCAAAAATCAAAGCCGTACCTACATAGCCTAGCCCTGCAGTATCAGCCGTCCAATCACCTAGCGCCGTCCCTAAGGTTTGTGAAAACATAATGGTGACCCAATAAAACATCTCCGTTTTGGGAGAATTTAGCGTGTTTACTGAAACAGAACCCATCTTTTTATACCAAACCCCTAACGACGCCAATAACAATGCAAATAATAACGTTGAGCCGCCCGTGTAACCTATACCTAATGAGCGTGTCGCAAAATCTGCAAGCGTTGTGTTCACAGTGGTGGTGGCGATAATCGTTGTCTATTATAAAAATTGATGGAATTTACTCACTTTAATTTTTGCGATAATGGCAACTAAGAAAAGACCTGCGAATATCAATGTGCTGAGTAAATAACCCAGATTCATCGACATCGACAAAGCATCCCCCGCAGTTTCTCCAAGTGTAGTGGCTAGAATTTTTATTATCCAAAAAACTAAGGTTAGTGCTGGAACCTTACTCAGCGCAGTATCTAGGTTTAATTCATTATTTATGACGTATATTTTTTAATGTCCACTATTCGTTAACGTTGGATTTTGCATCAGCATGCTTTTTTTAGCTTCGCACATTTTAGTATCTAGCTTAAATGTCACTAACAAAGTGCAAAACAGATCATCTTGGCTCAGAGCATCATCTTTATGTGGCAAAAGTTGTTCTTTTTTGTAATCAAAATTCTTACCCGTCCAAATAATCCCAGGTACGTGAGTCTGTTCTTTAGGCGCCACCATATAAGGTGCAGAATGCAAGTAAATGCCATGCTCGCCCAGTGATTCGCCATGATCGCTCACGTACAACATAGCGGTAGCGCGGTCGTCATCATATTTTTTCAGAAAATCAATCACTTTTGATAAGAAATAATCGGTATACAGGATTGCATTATCGTAGCCGTTATCAAGCTCTTCTTGCGAGCAGTCCTTCAATTCCCCTGTCATGCACACAGGTTTAAATTTCTCGAATTCTTTTGGATACCTTTTGTAATACTCAGGCCCATGATTACCCATTTGATGAAACACTATGAGAACATCTTTACCTTTTCGCGCTTCAATATACTGTTCTAAGCCCGTCAGCATTCCTATATCACGGCATTCGCCTTCGCATATAGGGTTTAATGTTGGCGTTCTAAAATCCTCAACTTTCAATCTAGTCGCCACGCCTTTAGAATCGGAATTATTATCGCGCCATAATATTTCTACACCATGAGCAGCCAATATATCTAAAGCATTTTGCTGATTTAAAGCAGTTTCTTTATCATATTTTTTTCTACCTAGCGCAGAGAACATACATGGCACAGACACACTAGTGGAAGTGCCGCAAGAACTCACATTACTTAAACTCACCACGCCTTGTTTGGTAAGCATAGGGTTGGTTTCTTTGTGATAACCATTGAGTGAAAAACGATCTCCCCGCGCCGTTTCGCCCACCACCATTACCATCAATTCAGGCTTTCCGCTTGAGCCTAACTTTTTGGCATCTTGCGCAATGTGTTTTAGCGGCACCACTTTTGCGATATTAATTTGTTGATCTGCATACTTAACAATCGAATAAGTTGAATAGATTGGATTAGCATAAAAACGCGTGACTTTATGCTGCCTGATAAAAGAAGCATAGCCGCCAGAAAAAGGTGCAACTACCACAATCAGTAATAACAGCATTAAGCCTAATACACGCAATCTAGGCAGTATTTCAGCAAAACCACTCACTGATTTTGGAAAATATTTAATCACTAACCAAGCTGGAATAACGCCAAGCAGCACGGTTCTAATCATTAGACTCACAGTCAGTAAACCAGCAAACTCTCGCACATCTGTTTGCATAATATTATCCAGCATACTCACATCGACCACCACGCCGAACTTATCCATATAGTAAGCGGCTTGCGAGACTATCAGCAAATAGATAGCCAAAATCCAGCGCGTCGCTTTACCGTGGCAAATAAGTAAAAAGAAAATCGCCGTGACCAATGAAAAAAATACAGTCAGCGACAATATAAAAGGCAGATTACTGAATGTAAGTGGATAATTTTCTACAATTCGGCCAAATAACGCTAGATTGCCAGTCAGTATCATGAAAGCAACCACAAGAAAAATAGCGCGCGTTTGGTTAGAAGTTTGAGTAAAAGACGAAGCTAACTTCTTCAAGATGTTTTGGAGTGAACGCATTTAACTTTTCTTAAGTTTATTTTTTGATATATAGATAAGCGCTTGAATCGTAGCACTAGAAAATTAAGACTAGCTGACATGTGGCTTCTGATTGCCAGCTGAAACTTGAGGTATAAGTGCTTTGGGCGGCCATACTAAATATTGCACAAGTAATATCATCCAGACTATCCAACCTGTCCACAAATTGTGAGACATAAAATGCGCACCTCTCATCATTTGTGCACAACCCATTAGCAAACCAAATATCAAGCCAATTAACAGTCCAGTTTTAGCCAACTTAGGTAATGTATCTCTAAAGCCAAAATAAAATGCCATCAAAGCAAAGCCACCACTAGCATGACCACCTGGAAAGCAATGACCTGCTTCAGCACCTACTGGCAAACGTCCAAAAAGTGGAATTAACGGCTGTGTGCCGCCATAAATTAACAAGCTCCAAGGGCAAGCGTGTTCACTAAAATGCTTGAATATCGAAATGGTGCTAGTGGCTATTAACATTGCCACAAACACCCATAAAAATTGATGATGGTAAGTCCGTATCCATATTGCTTTATTAAGGCTAGTGGTGTTTGGTAAACAGCTCCTTAATCCAAGCAACCATAAACCTATCATGGTCAAACTCACAAAAACCATCAAATTCTTAAGCCCTTGATGCATTACATTTTCAAGGAACACATTATTTTTAAGCGGGAATTTTAATGCATGAGCATCGTAAAAAGGCTGTATTAAACTAGCGTCTAAGTGGGTATGCGGATATAAAAATACCATCAGTATTGCTACCATTGATGGCAAAAAAAAGTGCATTAGCCAAAACTTTTGCTGAAATGAATATAGTTTTAAATTAGTCAAAGAGAGATTTATGCATTAATAATGCAACTTTGTTGCATTTATAGTGGGTAATTGTACTTACAAACTATTAGGATTACTCTTAATAAATGAGAAGTTTTTTAGATTGGCAGAAGCGTTTTTTGAAATTGGTAATCAATATTTAATCTGCGTGATAGTAATGACGCAAATTAAATATTAAGGCAATTACTATAAATAAATGACTACAGGGAAAACGGTAACTGCTAATACTAATACCAGCCACTCCATACCCCAACGCTCTAACTGCCCAGTAAAATGGAAGAATAATGTGACTATCGCAACGGAGTAATAGAGTAGATAAATAATTAATGTCATCAATTTACCAATCGGAATTTTAATAATTTCTACCAGTTTAACAAAAATACTAAACAAAATTAAAAACTCTTAATAAAACTTTACAGTTAAATTATATTAAATAAAATTATCGGTAGTCGTCAACTCGTATTAATTAATAACCATTAGCCTATAGGTTTAGATATTAGCATGCTTTGCATTAATTCTGTTGTTGATAAGCACTTTGTTATATTGCAACTTTAGCGTATATTAATACTATTGCTAGGGGTCTGTATTTTTAAAGATTTATCTCATAAGAATACAGTGAGAATCACCCTTTGAACCTGATGCGGGTAATGCCGCCGTAGGAAAGCAGCGTTTATGCTTTCCTACACTTTACAACTTAGGCAAAGCAGCTTTCATGCTTTCCTAAGATTTATTAAATAGGAACGCTCTATGAACGTTATCGATAAAACACTCCATAAAAACACCGCTAAATTTGACGGCGAAACCGCGCAAATTGACCAAGACACCATTAAGCCTTTCGCTAAATCACGTAAAATTTATGTGCAAGGTAGCAGGGCAGACATCCAAGTACCATTTCGTGAAATTAGTTTAAGCGATACACCATCAATGTTTGGTGCTGACATCAACGCACCAGTGATTGTGTACGATACCAGCGGCCCATACACAGATTTAGACGTTAACATTGATATTCGTAACGGCTTAAATACCGTGCGCTCAGGTTGGATTGCAGAGCGTAACGATACCGAACAACTAGATGGCCCAAGTTCAGAATTTGGTCAGCAACGCTTGGTTGACTCTGAATTACGTGCAATGCGCTTTAACCTAACGCGCAACCCAATACGAGCTAAACCTGGCAAAAACGTGAGCCAAATGCATTACGCACGCCAAGGCATTATTACCCCAGAGATGGAATATATTGCCATTCGTGAAAATCAACGCCGAGAAAACATGAGCGAATTGTTGCAAACGCAACATAAAGGCCAAGACTTTGGCGCGAATATTCCTAAAATGATTACGGCAGAATTTGTACGCTCTGAGGTTGCCCTTGGCCGCGCGATTATTCCAGCCAATATTAATCACCCAGAAGTTGAGCCAATGATTATTGGCCGTAACTTCTTGGTAAAAATTAACGCGAATATTGGTAACTCTGCGTTAGGCTCTAGCATTACCGAAGAAGTTGAAAAAATGGTGTGGGCAACCCGCTGGGGCGCAGATAACGTGATGGATTTATCTACAGGTAAAAACATTCACGAAACACGCGAGTGGATTATTCGTAACTCACCAGTGCCAATTGGCACAGTGCCTATCTACCAAGCCTTAGAGAAAGTAAACGGCAAAGCTGAAGATTTAACGTGGGAAATTTTCCGCGATACCTTAATTGAGCAAGCTGAGCAAGGCGTGGATTACTTTACAATTCATGCGGGTGTGCGCTTGGCTTACATTCCAATGACTGCAAAACGCATGACAGGCATTGTGTCTCGCGGTGGTTCTATTATGGCTAAATGGTGTTTAGCGCATCATAAAGAGTCTTTTCTTTATGAGCATTTTGAAGATATTTGCGAAATCATGAAAGCCTATGATGTAAGCTTTTCACTAGGTGATGGCTTGCGCCCAGGTTCAATTTATGACGCTAATGATGAAGCGCAGTTTGCTGAATTAAAAACACTAGGCGAGTTAACGCAAATTGCTTGGAAGCACGATGTGCAAACAATGATTGAAGGCCCAGGCCACGTGCCTATGCATTTGATTAAAGAAAACATGGAGCTACAACTTGAGCATTGCGGTGAAGCCCCATTCTATACATTAGGCCCATTAACGACTGATATTGCACCGGGTTATGACCACATTACTTCGGGCATTGGCGCCGCCATGATTGGTTGGTACGGTTGTGCGATGTTATGTTATGTAACGCCAAAAGAGCATTTAGGCTTGCCAGATAAAGAAGATGTGCGTGTAGGCGTCATTACCTACAAAATTGCCGCACACGCGGCAGACTTAGCCAAAGGCCACCCAGGTGCGCAGATTCGCGACAATGCATTAAGTAAAGCGCGTTTTGAATTCCGTTGGGAAGACCAATTTAACCTAGGCCTAGATCCAGAAAAAGCCAAGGAATTTCACGATGAAACCTTGCCACAAGATGGTGCAAAACAAGCGCATTTCTGCTCTATGTGCGGCCCACACTTTTGCTCAATGAAAATTACGCAAGACGTGCGCGATTATGCGGCTACCTTAAATATTTCAGAAGAAGATGCTCTGAAAAAAGGCATGCAAGAGAAGTCTATTGAGTTTGTGAAAAAAGGTAGTGAGGTTTATCAGAAGGTTTAGTTTCGAGTTTATCTAATCAATAAAAAACTGCCTACGCTATTATTTGATTATGATTTCACGAAGACATCTTGGATTGTTTTATGTAGAGTTTGAAAACATTTATATTCAATTTAATATCGCCCAATGATATGTGGTCGCACCATCATTATGATGAATTATGTTGTTTAGTTTTGCTACAACTGCATTTATGATCTTTTATTTCGCTTAAATTCTTGATTCGACTCAAGGTCTATGCCTACGAAACAGAAAAGTTTTAAATTCTAAACGGATTTCCTGATAATTCATAATCAATATCTTTTTGAGAGATGGGTATATTGTATTGTATAAATACTAAATCTTTTTCTTTTAATTTATTATCTAGAGACCACATAATAATGTTAAGTGGAACACTTGAGCTTAAGATTCTCTGATGAATCAAGTCGACATGATGATTAGCAATTTCCTTTAAATAAGCCTCCAAATATGAGCAAAGACTTATTAAAAAAGATTTGATTGAAAAATTAGAATGATCAATAAAGAACTGATCAGATTCAGTTTGAATTAATCTTGTTTGTGATTTATCAATAATTGTATCTGAGTTATCGAATTGATCAAGACAACTATATAAAAATATCTTAACTCATTTGAGGTGCTTTAGAAGTGTTTTATTCCAAATACTCTTTCTTTTAATGATAGAGCTTTTATTTTGCAAACTGCCTGATAATGTTTTCTGAAACTCATCTGAGTTAAATAACTCAATAAAAGCTTGCTTAATATTTTCCTTTTTATTTTTGATTTGTACATCTGTTAATTCGCCAAGGCTTGGCATTAAAAGATCGAAATAGACCATGCTTTGTTTTCCTTGTTTTGACATATCTTTAAAAGCATTGTCACCAAAAACTAAAGTGCAATTATTGATACTTTTGTTAACCGCATTTTCTAACTTCAATATATCTGCTTTGGATATGTTTTGTTTTGTAATCATCCAAAAATTTTATCAGTCCATCTCGATAGTTTTCTTGGTTTTCTAAAAAATCAAAATATCTTAAAATCTGATCTTCAGCTTCAAGCGCATTTTTAACAGATTCAACCGATTTACCTCTACCAAAATTCAGTATAATTTTATTGTTTGCTAGCTTTTTCAATAAATCATTAATTTACCCGGATACAAAGTATGTCTAATTTCTTGATTGGAGGGAGAAATAGCGCCTTGGTTTAGTCTTGAAAATATTTCTCTGATTAAAATCAGTGGATTTTCATTGCAGAGAACTATTCATCTTATTGTAGTAGCTTCAAGCTCATGCTTATGTTCTTTAATCTTTGAAAATTTAAGTCCTTCTAACTCTTTAAACGTAGTTAAACCTTCTAGTGCAAATTCGTCATTGAAAAATCTAACGATAGTTGTAAGCCTTTGCACTCCATCAATAACGATGTGACGCCCATCCTTGTCCTCAGCGAAATAACAAGACGGTAATGGAATTCTCATAAGACTTGATTCTATAAATCGTGATGCTCTTACCCACCCTTCTTTATCCCACTTATATTTTTTGAAAGTCAGGGTCTAAAATAAGCTTCGGGTTTTCAGAAGTAATTCTGTTAACTAGTGTTTCAAAAGGATAATCAATAGGATAAAGGTCGAGCGTCTTTTTATCGTCGTTTATCATTATAAATCTGCCTCAGAAA
>JAYTHN010000475.1:0-2361 GCA_043732505.1 Methylotenera sp. | reverse complement strand
TTTTCTGGACTTATTTACCTATCTATGGGCCTTCTGTTTCTATTCGCTAGCCAAGCTTCCACCAGTGGCATCTTATTCACTGCTTGCGGCTTAATGTTTTGTGTTCTTGGTATGTTTATGCTTGCTTATGTTTATGGTCTATGGTCTCTTCAAGAATGGGGCGCGCCCTCACGGTCTGGCTATCAGGTATTTCAATAGTATTGGGTTTCGTTTCTATTTTCCCTATCTGGCCCAAGCAGCAATTTAGTCTATCTAACACTATTCTCCAGCATGTAGGTATCGGCATATGTGTACTAATCATTACTTACTTATCAAAACAATATATCAAAGGTCTGTTTGATAGTGAATAACCCTAACCCATCATTTAAGCGGAACTGACTAAAGCCAACCACTTAATTCTAGCGTTACCCAGCTTTACGAAACGTCAGATTGATTCTAAACTCCCCTAAAGCTGGATGACGCCCAAGCTTAAGCGGCAACACACCGTGGTAACGCAACCTTGATGCACCGCCCCACACCAGCACATCACCATGTTCTAGCAATAACTTAGCTACTTTATCTGAACGTTCAGAACCACCGAACTGAAAAGTTGCGGGTAATCCTAATGAAACTGAAACAATGGGTTGGCTAAAGTCCAGTTCACCTTTATCTTGATGCAAAGTCATCCGCGCGCCAATTTTGTATTGGTTGATTAAACAAGCATCGGGCGTAAAGTTATTAAAACCCGCATCAAGCGCAACTTGCTGTGCTAATTTCATGAAAGAAGCTGGCATGGCTGGCCAAGGCTTATTAGCTAGTGGGTCATGACTTATATAGCGATAACCTTTTCTATCGGTAATCCAGCCAAGCGCACCGCAATTAGTCATAGCGACCGACATGGTAAAACCACCTGGCGTCACCATTTGACGAAATGGTGCAACCGAAATAATCTGTGATAAATCTGCCAATATTTGCGCTTGATTATTTAATGCAAAGCTTTTTAATAGATAAGCATCTTTTGCAATTTCTTGTATGTTTGGTTGCTGACTTAAAAATAAATCCATTAAATTTTAACACCCATCATATATAGCTTAGGTTTACTAAACTTAAATCAATAATTTCTTGAGATTATTGATTTCATGAAAAGATTATTTACACATGCCTTTATCTAGCAAATACCAAAATGCTACGGATTTTCTAGCTGGTTTAGATCAAGATTGGGCGCAATTAATCATTGCCGTTGGTCCTTGTAGCTTCGAACCAAAACTAAAAAGTGAACCATATGAAGCTTTGATTCGCGCTTTGGCATATCAGCAGTTACATGCAAAAACGGCTGATACAATTATCAATAGATTAGTGAATGTTTACGATAATAAGTTTCCTAGACCACACCAACTATTAGCGACTGAATTTGATACATTACGTGGCTGTAGATTTTCTGGTATAAAGATTGAAATCTTAAAAGACATTGCTTCCAGTACAGTTAGCGGAATCGTACCGTCTCGTATGGATGCTGAGGCTATGACGGATAAGGACTTGATTGAACGTTTAGTGACATTAAAAGGGATAGGTCGCTGGACGTTAGAAATGCTACTGATGTTTACTTTAGAACGCATGGATATTTTGCCAGCCAATGATTTAGGCATAGTAGAAGGTTATAAGCGCCTAAAAAAACTTGGAGCGGCCCCTAGGCCTAAAGAGATGACTGAAATTGCTAAGCGCTATAGCCCTTATAAAACAATCGCCAGCTTGTATTTATGGCGAGCGCCTAAATTAAAGTAATGGCCATAAAAAAGCGGCGCAGACTTAAATATCTGCACCGCTTTGAATTCACTCAATAATTAATAATTAACTTATTTCTTTTTGCTAGTTTTCTTTTTGCTTGCTGGTTCCATGGTTAATACTGAATCAATAATATGTATTTCACCATTATCCGCACGAATATCACCACCACCAACAACAGCTACGCCATCTACTTTAATACCTTCAGTAACATCAAGTTTTAATTCATGACCTTCAATTGATTTCACTTTACCTGCAGCAACATCAGCTGCAGTGATTTTGCCTGGTACTACATGAGCTGTTAATAATTTAGTCAATGCTGCTTTGTCTTTAAGCAAAGCATCTAACTTTTCTTTAGGTAATTTTGCAAATGCTGCATCGTTTGGTGCAAATACAGTAAAAGGACCAGCACCTTTTAATGTTGCTTCTAAGCCTGCCGCTTTAATTGCAGTCACTAATGTTTTTAGTGAGCCATCAGCTACAGCAGATTCCATAATATCGTCTGCAAATGCAATATTTGAAAGACCTAATGCAAGCAGCGTTGCAAGTAATACTTTTTTCATAACATTCCTTAAAATAAAAATTGACTCGTACAATAAT
>JAYTHN010000474.1:0-2367 GCA_043732505.1 Methylotenera sp. | reverse complement strand
GCATCATTAGGTTTTAGCTCAGATCTTCGAGGTCAACTTCTTTCACACGGCCTTGGTGGTGTACAAAACAGGCACTATGATAAACATGACTACATGCCAGAGAAATTGAAAATGTTGCAAGCGTGGGAAGCGCATATTGCATGTAAGACTCAATAAGATGTTTTACAAATAATAAACTTATTACCCTAACGACTTAACACACCAGCTAATTAAATTGTAAATTTGTTATAGAAACACACCCCACGAGCGTAAGGAGAAAAAAGCAATTTGCAACAGATTGGCGGTGGACATACAATCTCGAACTTCCCAATATGGCATTGGGTGGCATGACCCCGAGGCAAAAGTTAGCCTTGGCGGCTTAATTTCTACTTTTAGCTGCAATTAATAATGGGGAGATTACCCTCAAATCTCATCATAAAAGAAAATCTGCGTTTGTTGTTTAGCATAATGTACGTTATCACACAGACAGCTCTGCGAGAAACTGGAAATATAAGTATCATTAAATTTTGAGCTAGTTAACAATTATCAAGACGGTCATTAATTACAAAATCTCTCTTATTGGCGTTTATGTCGGGTGGCCAAATCAAGGTTTAAATAATGGCTTTACAATTGAAATGAAAGATTCACATTGAAAGGGACTCATATGAAATTCATCCCCAAGTTTATTACCCTAGCCGTCATGATTGCAACTGCACAATTTCCGGCTTATGCAAATTCTGAAACCGAGAGAGTGGCAGATTCAAGTATGGCGCATGCAGTTTCAGCTCCGATAAAAGCGCCGATTGCAATTCAATCACCCACCGATTGGATTATCTATGATGACACGACCTACACCCCGGTAGCAGATGAAGTCAGCCGTCACCTTGATGCAGCACGTAAAGCCTTTGATGCAAAAAGCAACAGCAAGGCGGCTGCTGAGTTGCACGCTGTTGCAGATGCGTTGAAGAAGCAATATGTTCTTGCTAGCAATGAAAATAAGTTGGAAGTAATTGCCAACAAGGCACAACTTGATGTTAACACCAAACGTTCACATGAGATATCCAAATTTATGGATGAAATAGTATTGAAAGTTAATACAGCAGCCAGCGACATTGAGAGTGGCAAGATTAAGACTCAAGCTGATCTGGACAAAGTTTTCGACAAGGCTGCCCAGGCTAATTTGGAACGCCGCTGGTTAGTGTCAGACGTTAATACTTGGTATCCAGTCAGTGAGGAACCGCAACACCACTTCACTGAAGCTGTCGTAGCATTAGCTAACAAGGATTATAAAAATGCGGCCATCGAAATCCGTAAAGCGACCAGTTACATACGCTTGGAAGCTAGGCGCGCTGCTGGTGATGTAAAGCTGGCACTTGACGGCTCAGTGACAGATCTAGACAAGCTTGCTTTTTCTGTTGAGCAAGGCACCGTTAAGGATGAGAAGTCCATGGACATGGCATTCGCTAAAGCTAACCATGGGCTCGCTTTGGCACATCGTGCAAAAGCGGCTGAATCTTGGGCAGTAAATGATTATAACAAGGTAGGTTACGAACTTAAGGTAGCGGCGCATGGACTGGAAAGCGCGGCTGGCTGGGTAGGCGGAGAGGCAAAGGCAGGGGGCAGGACAGCAGAGGCCGATACAAAAGCTTTAGGTAGCAAGCTTATTTCTGGTACTAATTGGACACGTAACGAAGTAGCCAAGGGTTTCGAGTCATTAGGTAATCGCATCAATACGCTTGGCCACAAAATCGGAATTAAACAGCAGGCAGTTACCGTTAAATCAGATTCATAATAGTTATGATTGACCAACTACTATTGGTGATAGGTCTATATACCATGCAGCTTACCAGTATATTTTTGAATTTAACAGGAGAACGAAAGTGAAATTAAATCTTACGATTACTATATTATGCGGTGCTTTGCTAACCGCCGTTATGACCTCACCGGCTATGGCAGCAGCTCAGAAGATATCAAAATATACATGCGAAGAATTTTTGCAGATAGACGATTTGGTAAAACCAAAATTAGTTTACTTCGCTGAAGGTTTCAATAAAAAAGGCAAACTAGATGGCGATGTTTTCGAGACCGAAACGACAGACCATTATTATCCGATCCTAATTGAAGAATGCGGTAAAACACCCAAAGCTAATTTGTTGAAGACTATTAAAAAAGTTAAAGGTTGAACTGGTGGTTAGAATCGATTTTTTAGTAAGTTAGAAATTAAAAATGTTAAGAGCGAAGCATGATGAATATAAACCTACTCTAGCTTAAAGCTCTTGCTTGAGAATATTGAGTTAGGTCTAGTTTTGTAGTCGTGCAAGTTGATGATACTTTATCAACTTGTTAGGAGATTACATGAAACGTGTGCCCCGTCGTATTTTTACAGAA
>JAYTHN010000473.1:0-2381 GCA_043732505.1 Methylotenera sp. | reverse complement strand
TAACGGTAATCGATATTGCAGCGCTAATGCAACAAGTGCGCGGTATTATGCAAAAAATGAGCAATACCGTTCAATATGTATTTGCTTTCAGTTTAATTGCCGGTATGGCAGTATTGTATGCAGCATTAGTGGCAACGCGAGATGAACGAGTGCAAGAAGCTACATTGATGCGTGTATTTGGCGCATCACGCCAGCAGGTGAGTATTGCCTATCTATCTGAGTTTGCTTGTATTGGCCTAATAGCTGCGCTGGTTGCTAGCCTTGCTGCTAATGGGCTGGCATATTATATTAGTGCGAATATCTTGAATATTCCATTTCAATTTAATATGACTTTAGCACTTAGCACCATGCTGATTGCCGCAATTATCATCCCAACGGCTGCATGGTTAGGATTGCGTAGTTATTTGAATATTCCACCTAGGCAGTTGCTGAATAGTATCTAACTTAAATTGTTAGATTGGGATTTAATCTGGTAGCTAATTTAAGCATCGAGCAAAATATGGTTGTAAATTATAAATATGGCTGTATATAACCACCAATATGGCTGTATACAACCATATTTAAGCGTACAATCTTAGGTTAATAAATTATATCAACTTTACTCTTTGATTATATTCAATATTTTTCTTGATGTATTTAGGGAGCGATTTTTGCTATCACTTAACAGAACTGCTAAATCTAATCCTAGAGAATATTATGCAAAAAATATTAGAAGTAAAATCTATGACACCAAAAGTCATTTTAATAGCTATTCTGGCGGCTTATACCGTTTCACATTTTGCGGTTGCCGCAAACAAGGCTGAGGTGTTGGAAACGCAAGCCGTTGAAGTGGTTGGTACTACACCATTGCCTAGTATCGGCACACCAATTAATCAAGTGCCATCTAACGTCCAAACAGCGACAGCAAAAGATATTGGTCAACAAGAATCTTTAAATTTGGGAGAGTTTTTAGATAATAACTTTGGGTCAATCAATACTAGTAATAGCGTTGGTAATTCATATCAAATGGATGTTTCTTATCGAGGGTTTACAGCGTCACCAATTTTAGGTTCGGCAGTAGGTATATCTGTATTTTTAGATGGTGTGCGTATTAATGAGCCTTTCGGTGATATTGTCAATTGGGACTTAATTCCGACTAATGCTATTGCAAATATTAACCTCATTCCTGGATCTAACCCATTATTTGGCCTGAATACATTGGGTGGTGCATTATCTGTGCATACTAAAAGTGGCGCTGATTTCCCAGGTGTTTCAGCTACAGCTTATGGTGGGTCGTGGGGGCGAAGAGCCTTTGAGTTTGAAGCTGGTGGTGAAGACAAAGAAAAGAATCTTGATTACTTTGTAGCAGGTAATTTCTTTAAAGAACATGGTTGGCGTGATCATTCTAGTAGCGAAGTTAATCAAATTTTTGGCAAGGTGGGGTGGCAAAACGACACTAGTGATTTAGATCTGTCAGTCGCTTTAGCTCATAATACTATGGAGGGTACACAATCATTACCACTTTCCATGTTAGATAATCCTAAGCAACCTTATACATACCCAGACTCAATCGAAAACAAACTTGCTATGATCTCTTTAAAGGGTAGCCATTTTGTTGCAGATGATAAGTTGATTGCTGGTAATGTTTACTATCGTATTAGCAATGCTAATAGCTTAAACAGCAATGCACAATCACTCATTGGCTCAAGTAATGTAAATTCTAGAACCAATCAAGATGGGTTCGGTGGATCACTACAATTTAGTCTACTTGGCGATTTAATGGGTCACAAGAATCAATTTACAATTGGTGGATCAGCTGATTTCTCACGCGTTAGTTACAATCAGGATTCTGTTGAAGCTGATTTGATTGGAAGACAAGCTGTTACAAAACCTTCAAATACGCCAAATGGAAACGTGAGATTAAAAACAATGAGTGATTATTATGGCTTGTATGCAACTGATAACTTCTCGTTCAATGATCAATTGAATATGACGTTATCTGGACGTTATAACGTTGCAAAAGTTAATTTATCTGGAAGTAGTTTATATGCAGATCCAGCGGTAACAAATCCAGTATTTCCTACTGATTACCTTGCAGGCGACTTAAATGGTAATCACGAGTTTAAACGCTTAAACCCGGCTATTGGTTTCAATTATAATCCTTCAAAAATGCTTGGGGTTTATGCGGGTTATGATGAAGGCATGAGAGCACCAACGCCAGTTGAACTTTCATGTGCAAATCCAGATCAGCCTTGTTCATTGCCTACAGGCTTTAATTCTGACCCAAACTTAGAGATGGTAGTTGCTAAAACCTGGGAAGGTGGGGTGCGTGGTAAGCTTTCACCGAATGTGAGTTGGAATGCTGATGTTTACAATACACTGACTGGTAACGATATCCAATT
>JAYTHN010000472.1:0-2385 GCA_043732505.1 Methylotenera sp. | reverse complement strand
CTCCGCCTTGTTCATTAAAATCGCATCAAAGCGGCATAAGTACTCGCCATACGCTTGTAAATAATGCTGTGCAGTCAATATAAGTTTTTGCTGCTTTTGTGGCGTAATGCTGGTCGCGGCACTGCCAAATAAGCTATTAGACCTTAAGCGCACCTCAACAAATACCAGCGTTTCGGCCTCCATCATAATTAAATCAATCTAACCAAAGCGACAATGATAATTTTGTGTGACTAATTTAAGCCCGTGAGATATTAAAAAAGTTGCAGCTAATTTTTCCGCCGCCAAGCCACTGTTATTTTGATTGATTTTCATAGATAAAATTTTTTGATAGGAGTCAAAGCCGCTAAGCTGTAAAATTCAGACATTGAAAATTTTAAGCTTAAAAGCATTATGAGCAAACACTGGATGAGCAAATATAATTACCAATATAAGCACAGTCGACCATGAATAATATTGGCACATTATATGTGGTGGCAACGCCAATCGGCAATTTGGGTGATATTACTCTACGAGCGTTAGAAACGCTAAAAACTGTTGACACGATTGCTGCTGAAGATACACGGCATACCTCAGGTTTATTGTCACACTTTGGCATTTCAAAAAAATTAATCGCCGTACATGAACACAACGAGCATCAATCCGCCGAAAAATTATTGACTCAGCTAAAGGAGGGTGAAAATATTGCTTTAGTGACAGATGCAGGTACACCAGGCATCAGCGACCCAGGGGCTGTAGTGGTTGATTTTGTGCGTAAAGCAGGCATTAAAGTCGTGCCGATTCCGGGCGTGAGCGCTGCGATCGCGGCATTATCCGCTTCTGGTATTGCGCAAAGCGGTTTTTTATTCCATGGTTTTTTGCCTGCAAGCGGCGCATCACGACGTAAGGCGCTAGAGGCATTAAAAACACAAATAGTGACGCTGGTATTTTATGAAGCACCGCACCGCATTTTAGAAAGCATTACCGATATGGCGAATGTATTGGGTGCAGAACGTCGTGTTACCTTTGCGCGCGAAATCACCAAAACCTTTGAAACGATTTATAGTTGTGATTTAGTAAATGCCGTTGCATGGCTGGAGGCTGACACCAATCAACAACGTGGTGAATTTGTGCTGTTGGTGGAAGCGGCTGCTATAAAAGAAGCTGAGGAATTTTCAGACGAAACCGTTCGTGTATTAAAATTGTTATTGCTAGATTTACCACTTAAACAGGCTGTGAAATTAGCCGCAGAAATTACCAACGAAAAGAAAAATAACCTTTACGAATTTGCACTTAGCTTAAAAAATATTATTGCTTAAAAATACTGTTTAAAGAATAAACCTAATATGACTAGCTTAACCATTACACGCCCAGACGATTGGCACTTGCACCTAAGAGATGGCGCCGCCCTGAAAGCCGTGCTGCCAGATAGTGCAAGGCAATTTGCACGGGCGATTGTAATGCCTAATCTGCGCCCACCTGTGACTACTACTGAGTTGGCAATGGCTTATCGCCAGCGTATTTTAGATGCATTGCCGCAAGGTGCGATTTTTGAACCGCTGATGACTTTGTATCTCACAGATAACACCAACGCAGAAGAAATATCCAAAGCTAAAGCGAGCGGCATTATTCATGGCGTGAAGCTTTACCCGGCAGGCGCTACTACGAATTCAGATTCTGGAGTCACGAATTTGGGTCATTGCGTTGAGGCGCTTGAGGCTATGGAAAAACTTGGCGTGCCATTACTAACGCACGCGGAAGTAACTGATGCCGATGTAGATGTGTTTGATCGTGAGCGCGTATTTATTGAACGCAACATGATTCCGTTACTGAAAAACTTTCCAACATTAAAAATAGTTTTTGAGCATATTACGACTCAAGACGCGGCTGATTTTGTGACGGAGTCGCCAAGTAATGTGGCAGCGACGATTACCGCGCATCATCTGCTCATGAACCGAAATGATATGTTCAAAGGTGGTATTCAACCGCATCACTATTGCTTACCTATTTTAAAACGTGAAGAACACCGTATCGCTTTAGTCAAAGCAGCGATTTCAGACAATGCTAAATTCTTCTTAGGCACAGATAGTGCGCCGCATGCTAAACATACTAAAGAAGCGGTGTGTGGTTGTGCTGGTATGTACACGGCGCATACTGCAATGGAGCTTTATGCAGAAGCGTTTGAGAATGCAAACGCCTTGGATAAATTAGAAGGTTTTGCAAGTTTTTACGGCGCGGATTTTTATGATTTACCGCGCAATACTGAGCAAATCACCTTAGTGAAAGAGAGCTGGAAAGTGCCTGAAAGCCTACCTTTTGATGGTGCTGATTTAGTGCCATTACGAGCGGGGCAGATGATAAGCTGGAAAATGCTTTAAGGCATGTAATTCAAAGTTGCCAATTAATTGG
>JAYTHN010000471.1:0-2387 GCA_043732505.1 Methylotenera sp. | reverse complement strand
TCGGGCGACCCGTTGCCAGAGGCAACATTACAGTTAGCTAAAGATTGTGATGCAATATTATTGGGCGCAGTAGGTGATTGGAAATACGATAAATTAGAGCGTCATTTACGCCCAGAGCGTGGTTTATTGCGCATTCGTAAAGAGCTCAATTTATTTGCCAATTTGCGTCCAGCTTTGCTTTATCCTGAGCTGGCTGGTGCTTCAACGCTTAAGCCAGAAGTTGTTTCAGGCTTGGATTTAATGATTATTCGTGAATTAACTGGTGATATTTATTTCGGACAGCCACGCGGCATCAGCACATTAGAAAATGGCGAGCGCGAAGGTATTAACACTATGCGTTACAACGAATCCGAGATTCGTCGTATTGGTCGTGTGGCGTTTGATATTGCGATGAAGCGCAATAAGAAGGTCTGTTCTGTTGATAAAGCTAATGTACTGGAAACGACTGAGTTATGGCGTCAAGTCATGATTGAGCTGTCTATTGAATATCCGGAAGTTGAGTTAAGCCACATGTATGTGGATAACGCTGCGATGCAGTTGATTCGTGCACCTAAACAGTTTGATGTGATGGTAACAGGCAATATTTTTGGTGATATTTTATCTGATGAAGCTTCAATGCTAACAGGCTCTATCGGCATGTTGCCTTCTGCTTCATTGGATGCGAATAACAAAGGCATGTATGAGCCTAGTCATGGTTCTGCACCTGATATTGCAGGTAATGATATTGCTAACCCGTTGGCAACTATACTCTCAGTGGCAATGATGTTGCGCTACACATTCAATGACGAAGCCAATGCGTTGAGCGTTGAAAATGCGGTAAAAACAGCATTAGCACAAGGTTATAGAACGGCTGATATTTTGACCGACGGTTGTAAAAAAGTGGGTTGTAGCACGATGGGCGACGCAGTCGTTGCCGCGCTTAATTAGATAGGTGTGTTAATTTTCACAAATTAAGCTTAAGAAAATACTAAGGTTTAAAACATGTTAAAAGTAGGTTTAGTCGGTTGGCGCGGAATGGTAGGCTCAGTACTCATGCAGCGCATGATAGAAGAAAACGATTTTGCACTCATTGAGCCACAATTTTTCACTACGTCTCAAGTAGGTGGCAAAGCGCCTAATGTCGGCAAAGAGTCAGCAACGTTAAAAGATGCAAAAGATATTAGTGCACTTATACAAATGGATGCGATTGTTTCGTGCCAAGGCGGTGACTACACCAGTGAGATTTTTCCAAAATTGCGTGCCGAAGGCTGGCAAGGCCATTGGATAGACGCTGCTTCAACATTGCGTATGGAAAAAGATGCAGTAATTGTTCTTGACCCAGTCAATATAAATGTGATTCAAGATGCTTATACACATGGCAATAAAAACTGGGTAGGTGGTAACTGTACTGTTTCATTGATGCTAATGTCGCTTAATGGCTTGTTCAAAGCGAATTTAGTGCAGTGGGCGACCTCGATGACTTATCAAGCGGCATCAGGCGCTGGTGCGCAAAATATGCGCGAGTTACTTAATCAAATGGGTGAGGCGCATTTTGCTGCAAGCGAACTGCTGGCCGATCCTGCTTCTGCGATCTTAGATATAGATCGTACCGTAGCAGGTACTTTGCGCGATGATAAATTTCCGACTGCAAATTTTGGTGTACCACTAGCGGGTAGTTTAATTCCATGGATCGATAAAGATTTAGGCAACGGTCAAAGTAAAGAAGAATGGAAAGGCGGCGCTGAGACCAATAAAATTTTAGGTCGCGAAGCTAATCCCATTGTAATTGATGGATTGTGCGTTCGTATTGGTGCGATGCGCTGTCATAGTCAAGCGCTTACTATCAAGCTTACAAAAGATGTGCCGTTAGATGAGATAAACCAAATGCTCGCTGAAGCGAATCAGTGGGCAAAAGTGATTCCAAACGAACGTGAAGCAAGTATGCGTGAGCTATCACCAGCTGCTGTCACTGGTACATTAAGCACGCCAGTGGGCCGCTTACGGAAACTGGGCATGGGTAGTGATTATCTATCAGCGTTTACGGTAGGTGATCAGTTGCTATGGGGAGCTGCAGAGCCACTGCGCCGTATGCTACGGATTTTGATAGAAAAATAATTAGTAATTTATGTAAAATTTGATGTAATTTACAACAGACTAAATCTTAGAGTGATATGGCTGTTAAATATAATGTGCATTATGAGCTTGCATAGCTAACTATTTGATGTTATTTTCATATTGCAAATAAAGTTTGATCAAGGGCAAGAATGTGCGCAAATTAAAAATAAAGCAAATATCGCTAATAGTGTGCTTGGCACTTATGCCATTTTCTGGCTTTGCAGCTGGTTTAGGTAAATTAAATGTGAGTTCTGGCTTGGGAGAACCACTTAGAGCTGAAATTGAGCTTTTGT
>JAYTHN010000470.1:0-2393 GCA_043732505.1 Methylotenera sp. | reverse complement strand
TGTTAATGACCACCACACGGTCTGAAACCTCAAGCGCTTCTTCTTGGTCATGCGTCACAAAAATACTGGTGATGTGCAATTCGTCGTGCAATCTACGTAACCAGCGACGAAGTTCTTTACGCACTTTTGCATCAAGTGCACCAAAAGGTTCATCTAGTAATAATACTTTAGGCTCAACTGCCAGCGCTCGTGCTAGAGCAATACGTTGACGTTGGCCACCTGATAGCTGTGGTGGATAGCGATCTGCTAACCAATCAAGTTGTACAAGCTCTAACAGCTCGTGTACTCGTCTTTTGATTTCAGCATCAGAAGGGCGTGTTTCTTTAGAACGTACACGTAAGCCAAATGCTACATTCTCAAAAACGGTCATGTGACGGAATAAAGCATAATGTTGAAATACAAAACCGACTTCACGTTCACGTACTTGGCGCGCAGTAGCGTCTGCGCCATGAAAATGAATACTACCAGAGTCAGGCGTTTCTAATCCCGCGATTATTCTTAATAATGTAGTTTTTCCGCAACCAGAAGGCCCTAATAACCCAACTAGCTCGCCACTCGGCACGTCTATGCTTACATCATTAAGCGCACTAAAACTGCCAAAGTTTTTCTTAATATTACGGATTTCTATACTCATTTTTTATTCCAAATTAAAATTTAATTGTTGCCATGCAATACTTATTTAAATCTTACTTATTATGCTTTTTCATTTTCTTTTGCATCCCGTGCCGCTTTCCATTCAACAAAACTTTTCAATACCAATGTAACCAGCGCAAGTAACGCGAGCAAAGACGCTACAGCAAAGGCTGCTGCATAGTTGTATTCGTTGTATAGAATCTCGACATGTAGCGGTAAGGTGTTGGTCAAGCCACGAATATGACCAGAGACTACTGATACAGCACCAAACTCGCCCATCGCGCGCGCATTAGTTAATATCACTCCATATAGCAACCCCCATTTCACATTGGGTAGCGTAATACGCCATATAATCTGCCAGCCTGAGGCACCCAATACTAGGCCTGCCTCTTCTTCATCTTTACCTTGTGTTTGCATTAACGGGATTAGCTCTCGCGCTACAAACGGAAAAGTGACGAAAATAGTGGCTAATACAATGCCTGGAATTGCGAATATTACTTTGATGTCATGATCTAAAAATGTAGAACCCACCCAGCCTTGTAAGCCAAAAATCAATACGTAAATCAAACCAGCAATTACAGGTGATACGGCAAAAGGTAAGTCAATCAAAGTAATGAGAATACTTTTACCTTTAAACTCAAATTTAGCGATTGCCCATGCTGCAGATACCCCAAATACTAGATTAAGCGGCACAGCAATAATTGCAGCAATGAACGTAAGCTTTATCGAAGAAAGCGCATCAGGGTCGACGATGGCGGCGATATAGGTATCAAACCCTTTACGCAAAGCCTCAGTAAAAACAGCAGCTAATGGCACAATTAGAAACAAGCTTAAAAAAAGTAATACAGTGCCAATGAGCAACAAACGTATCAAAAAAGGTTCAGATGTAGCTCGACTGCGAGCAACTTTAGTTTGATAGTGACTGTATTGAGACTGGGTCTCCTGAGGCGCGGATATTGTGGTTGAAATGGACATTAACTGTTCCTAATTTACGCTTAATATATATTGATTACTAATAGGTTCACTTAGAAGCGTCAGACCGACGACTCATCCACCATTGCAAGCCATTAATCGCAAAAAGTAGTAAAAATGAAATCACCAGCATGACAACCGCAATCGCGGTTGCGCTTGAATATTCGTATTGTTCAAGTTTAGTAATGATAATGAGGGGTGTGATTTCTGAGATCATCGGTACGTTGCCAGCAATAAAAATGACTGAACCATATTCACCAATAGCTCGTGCAAAAGCCAAGGCAAAGCCAGTAAGCAAGGCAGGCCATATTGCAGGAAATATGATTTTGAAAAAAGTTTGCCAGCGATTAGCACCTAAGCTTGCGGCAGCTTCTTCCGTTTCAGCCTCTAAATCTTGTAGTACTGGCTGCACCGTTCGCACTACAAATGGCAAACCAATAAAAGTAAGCGCAACGATAATCCCTAGCGGCGTGAATGCTACTTTAATACCATGTGGTTCTAGCCAACTGCCAATCCAGCCATTGCCAGCATAGACAGCCGTAAGCGCAATGCCAGCGACCGCGGTAGGTAATGCAAAAGGTAAATCAACTAAGGCATCAATTATTTTTTTCCCTGGAAAAGTGTAGCGTACTAGTACCCACGCAGTTAGTAGGCCAAAAACAGCGTTTATTAATGCACCAATCAGTGATGTGCCAAAGGTGAGTTTATACGAAGCTAACACGCGTGGCGCTGTTACCACATGCCAAAACTCAGCTAAGCTTAGCTCGGTAGTTTTGATAAATGCGGCT
>JAYTHN010000469.1:0-2400 GCA_043732505.1 Methylotenera sp. | reverse complement strand
AAACATGCAAATGTATTTAAGTGAGTAAATCCAGTCTTAAGTTTTAGATAACTTTTTGATATACTTTGTGCGCTTAATGCAAAAACATTTTTTAAATGTTTAACCTTAATAAGTTTAAATATGAATTTATATCCAGTCACGTTAATCGAGAATTTTTATGATAATCCTGATGCTATTAGAAAGTTTGCTTTAGCGCAGAAATACAAATTTCGTCATGAAGAGTCAGATTTAAAATATGTTTATCCTGGCTGTAGAACGCAAGACTTACATGCTTTAGACGCGGCATTATTTGAAAAAATATGTAAAAAACTAGTATCGGTATTTCATATTCATGAGCATGATTATATGAGATGGGCAATTACCACGAGCTTTCAAAGTGTATCAGAGGAATATAAACAAGGCGTAATCCATACAGATAACAGCACAGTATTTGCTGGTGTGCTTTATTTATCACCTAATGCGCCTTTAAATTCAGGCACTTCTTTATATAAAAAAAATAAATCATTTAATGAACAAAAATATAAGCATGCCTTAGAACAAAATGACGGAAACTTTAAAGTTGGTCAAAAAATAATGTCTAATGATTATCATAGTATGTTTGATGAAGTAGTGAGAGTGAACAACGTTTATAACACGCTTATCATCTATGAAGGCGACACGTTTCATGCTGCAAATGATTTTTTTGGGTCTACCTTAAAGGATTCGAGACTAGCTCAAGTATTTTTCATTAATCGGATTGATGCTCAAAAAGAAAGCTCTTTCCCATTAAACAGAATTAAAGCAATCAAACTTTAATCACTAGGCTTGCCATATTGCTAAAAATAGAGCCCTTAAGAAATATCATTTAAATAACCGCGCCATCCACCCGAGTGCGAAATATCTGTAGCATTTAATGTAGCATAATATTCACATAAAAAGCCTTGTACGGTACTGCCATCCTCTAGCGTCAATGTGCCAAAGCCTAGCGGTGAAGGCACGCCAGCGACAAATGCACCGTAATTTATCAAAGGCAGTTTCCAGATTTCCAAGCTAATCGCAACACCATCATTCCCTACTTTAATCAAACCTGGACGCGCTGGAGTGAAGCCATTCAGTTTATAAAGCCTATAATCAGGCGCAGTGCTCGTTGCTTCTACAAACTCGCCTCCAAGCGCTGTTAATTGTGGGTTCAATGGCAAGCCCGTCATGTGTGCACCACATACTGCGACATTGATGTAATCTTTGGTATCGGTCATATTAACTCTTTGATTTTTAAGGTTTTATTAGTAAGGTAAGCCTGTAGCGCCTAAAGTTTTTGCAGAGCAGTCTTGCACACTTGCCGCCAAATTAAGCAAGCCTTCATCATAAAAAGCTGGAGCACAAATTGTGACGCCAAATGGTAATCCATCGGCTTGAAAGCCAGTAGGTACAGCGGTAGCAGACAAATCTAGCAAGTTCATAAAATTGGTGTAATACCCCATGTTAGAATTACATACCACAGGCGCGGCATTCACCTCAGCAATGGTATAAATTGTGCCGGCAGTTGGCGTGACCATGACATCAATATCTTTCCAAACTTTGCTCGCTTTGCGTTTTAAGGCTTTTAGTTTGTAATAGGCATTAAATGCATCCACTGCATTAAAATTAGCCGCACCACCGATAATCTGCTTGGTGACAGGAAAAATGCTCTCTGGGTTGTTTTCAAAAAATTCACGTATTGCAGCATAACGCTCTGCTACCCACGGGCCTTCATACAGTAAACGTGCTGATTCTAAAAACGGGGTGAAATCAATTTCAACGGCTTTGCCACCAATGGCTTCAAGCTGCTTAATGGCCTGCTGAAACAACTGTGGTGTCTCTGGGTTTTCAAAGAATGCTAGTTGCTCTGGTTTTGGTACGCCAAAAATGAAACTAGCCGGAATGGTTAAACTAGCAATTGAAGTTTCACGCGAATAAGCGTCATCTTCATCAAAGCCCTGTGCACTTGCCAGAACGGTCGCTGTGTCTTTAGCAGTCAATGCAAATATCGACACACAATCCAAAGTGCGGCAAGCAGGCACAACGCCTTGCGTGCTCAATAAACCACAAGTAGGCTTATGACCAACCAGATTGTTAAACGAAGCAGGCACACGGCCTGAACCTGCAGTATCAGTACCTAAGCTAAAGCTTGCCATACCCAGCGCCACAGAAACTGCCGAACCTGCACTAGAACCACCAGAAATGTATTCAGCGTTAAAGCTATTATTAACTGCGCCATAAGGCGAGCGTGTACCTACTAAGCCAGTAGCAAACTGATCTAGATTAGTTTTGCCTATTGGAATAGCGCCAGCCTCAATCAGTTTTTGTACCACTGTGGCGCTTTTGGTCGGTGTGTAAGCATATTCTGGACAGGCTGCAGTAGTAGGAATATTTGCTAAATCA
>JAYTHN010000468.1:0-2416 GCA_043732505.1 Methylotenera sp. | reverse complement strand
TAGGCGAAACATTAATTAAAACAACCCTTTTATTCTTAAAGATGGAGTACTAAATGAAAAAATTAAATATCTTGTTGGCAGCATTATTAGGTTTCGCTGCTTTTGCTGCTCACGCAGATGTCGCTAATGCAGTTAAATTAGAAAAAAAATATGCATTATTTGCTAAAGAAGCTAATCCTGAATATTCTGGCCCTTCAGCAGTTGACGGTAAATTTTTCTTTAACCGTAAAATTAAATTAGCAAATGGTAAAGAAGCTGCTTGTGCATCATGTCATACACAAAACCCAGCAGATGAAGGTAAACACATTGTTACAAACAAACCAATTAAACCATTATCACCAATGGTAAATTACAAACGCTTTAGCGATGTGGATAAAGTAGAAGAGCAATTTACGTTACATTGCAATGATATTATTGGTAGCGATTGTACTGCAGCAGAAAAAGCGAACTACATTGCCTATCTGTTAACAGAAAAAACACCATCAGTTAAAAAATAGTGACGTAAATTGATTTTAAAATATGTATGGGACCCTTTTGTAAGAATTTTTCACTGGTCGCTGGTTGCAGCGTTTTGTGTAGCGTTTTACACGCATGCTTCAGAATGGTACCGGTTGATTCATGTGCGGGCAGGTTACGTGGCAGGTGCGTTAATGATCTCTCGCATAATGTGGGGGCTATTGGCAACAGGCTATGCTAATTTTGATAGCTTTCCACTCAATCCAATACATGCCATTAAACACCTTTACCGCGTAATTAAAGGCAATGCCAGACATTACATTGGGCATAATCCAACTGGCGGTCTAGTAATCTATGCAATGCTCGCAACTGGCTTAACCGCTGTAGGTTCTGGTTGGCTTGTTTATAACGAAGGTTGGTTAATCGACCAACCTGAGTTGCTACAAGCCATACACCACTACTCAACCTGGGGCTGGTTAATACTGGTTGGCACGCATGTATCAGGCGTGCTATTAGAAAGTATTTTGCATAGGGACAACTTGATTTTGGCCATGATTACAGGTTGTAAACGAGTGTGTAAAATTTACGAAAGGCAATCTAAGCAAAAACAGCACTTAAATTAAGATATAAAGCTTAGTATTAATTGAATGGCAGTGTTTCACGTGAAACACTGCTACTTTTTGTACTGCTTTATCTATCACATAGTTGAAGTTCCTTTTCATAAATTGACTGGCATGCCGAGTATTAGCATGACATATCAATGGCTAGATAATTTTAAAAAAGCGAGATAGATGTCATTAATAATATGACACAACCGTCTTAATGGCTTATAAATCATCCAAAGAATTACAGTCTACATACCTTCTGAATTTTTAATTTCGGTTATATCATTACCTAACGGTCTTAGGTGTATCGCGCAGCCTATGCAAATACCTCGGATTTTCAATATTGCTAGGGTCTTACGATTTAATAATTATCAAATTACATACTGCCACTATTAACAGATGTTTCACGTGAAACACCTGTTAATAGTTACATCAGATAAGATTGTATTAAAAGTATTTATGCTGAAAATGTTGATATAAAAACACAATATTTTACAGTCCCCTTAATAATTACAGCTTTTGACTATTGACGAGTGTGCAATTGCGCGCCTGTAGTATCTGTAGCGATGAGTAGGCAATCACGGCTTTTCATGAAAAAATTCAGGAGAACTGTATGGCAGGGAAATTTGAATTAAAAACAGCTAAAAGCGGACAATTTCATTTCAATTTATTAGCGGGTAATAGTCAAATTATCATGCAAAGTGAAATGTATGAAAGTAAAGCCAGCGCACTAAATGGGATTGCATCAATTCAAAAAAATGCTGCTGATGACGCAAAATATGATCGTCTAGTTTCAAAATCAAGCAAACCTTACTTTGTACTTAAAGCAGGTAACCACCAAGTCATCGGTCAAAGCCAAATGTATGAGAGCGATGCTGGGCGAGATAATGGTATTGAGTCTGTGAAAAATGCACCTGAAGGTGAAATTGTTGATTTAACTGCATAAATTTAGCTAATTAAATAAATTATATAAGAAAGTGTTAATTAAAAAAGGTGTTGTCAGGCGCCTTTTTTATGTATAACGTTATAGGTAAAGCTTATTTACCAATACAAAATTTTGAGAATATTTCACCTAAAAGATCATCTGGCGTAAATTCACCAGTGATACTACTTAAAGATTCTTGGGCTAGTCGCAGATCTTCCGCCACTAATTCAGCAGAGCTTATTTGTGTAGATGCACTAGTTAAATATAAATCCACTTTTGCTAAGGCTTCTAAATGTCTCGCGCGTGCCGTAAAAACACCTTCAGAGTTATTTTGATAACCTGCCAATATCAGTAAGTGATTTTTTAATAAATCAATACCTACACCAGTTTTAGCTGAAAGATGAATGTGCGTCACTTGCTCAATTTCTTG